>JADGQG010000224.1 GCA_017882025.1 Chloroflexota bacterium | reverse complement strand
TTCGAGATCTATATCAAGACGACCCCCGAGCGCCTCTGGGAGGCGATCACCGATCCCGATATCCGGAGCAAGTACAACTTCGGCGCCCGCCAGACCTCGGACTGGACGCCCGGCTCGCGCTACGAGATGGGCGCTCCGAACGCCCCCGCTCCCCTCGGCGAGGGCGTGAACCTCGAGGTCGACCCGCCGCGCCGGCTGGTCCAGAGCATGGTCGCGCTCTGGGGCGCGGACGTGAAGGCCGAAGGCACCTCCCGGGTCACCTGGGAGATCCAGCCCGTCGCCGTGGACTCGTGCCGCCTGACCGTCACCCATGACCAGCTGCGCGAGGGCGCGAACGAACAGCTCTACGGCGGCTGGCCGATGATCCTCTCCGGCCTGAAGACGTGGCTCGAGACGGGCGAGCTGCTCACCACCCCGGGTTCGCTGATGTACAGCGGCTGAGCCGGTCCTCGCCACGCGCCGTGGCACCCCCATGGGTCGGTGCTCCGCGACCCGGCTCGGCCTGGGCCCGCGGGTTTCTGTCCAGGAACCTTGTGCGGTCCGGAATCACGAGGCCCTCGGCGGCGAACCGAGGGCCTCTTTCGTGCCTGGATCGTTGGTCGGGGCGGAGCGATTCGAACGCTCGACCTCCTGAACCCCATTCAGGTGCGCTACCAAGCTGCGCCACGCCCCGACTGCGAAGAGGATAGCAGACGCCCGGACCGAGATCCGCCGGGATCTCGAGATCGGCCGGGATCGCCGGGATCGGCCGGGCGGCAAGCGCGCTCCTTGGCGACGGTCGCACACCCCCACCCGGACCTCAGGTGGAGCGGCGCGCCCCCGGACGGGCGCGCGCCCGCGCATTCGCAGCCGGCCGCGTGCGCCGCGCCCGTTCCGTGCCCCGATTGCGGAAGACGAGCCGGACCGGCGCGCCATGGAACCCCAGCACGTCGCGAATCCGGTTCTCTAGGTAGCGCCGATAGGAGAAGTGGATCAGCTCGGCGTCGTTCGCGAAGAAGATGAAGGTGGGCGGCTCGATCCCCGCCTGCGTCGCGTAGTAGAGCCGCGGCCGGCGGTTCTTGACGGGAGGCGGTGCCTGGCGCGCGACCGCCTCCGTGAGGAGCCGGTTCAGCTCGCCGGTGCCGATCCGCTTGCGTCGCTCGCCCCACACGTCCACCGCCAGCTCCAGCACGCGCTCCACGCGCTGCCCGGTCTTCGCGCTGATGGAGACTGCCGGCGCGAAGTCCAGGAACGGCGCGTCCCGCTGGATCCAGGTCACGTACTGGTCAAACGTCTTGTCCGTCTTGTCCTGGACCAGGTCCCACTTGTTGATCGCGAGGACCAGCCCCTTGCCCGCGTCTACGGCGTAGCCGGCGACGTGCGCGTCCTGTGCGGTAAGCCCGTCCACGGCGTCGACCACCAGGACCACAACGTCAGCGCGATCGACCGCCTTGAGCGCGCGGAGCGTCGAATAGCGCTCGGCGCTCGGGCCGGAGGCGACCTTGCCGCGGCGGCGGATGCCGGCCGTGTCGACGAGCACGATCTCGCCCTGTCCGAAGGTCATCCGCGTGTCGATCGCGTCGCGCGTCGTCCCCGGGATCTCGCTGACGATCATCCGCTCCTCGCCGAGGAGCGCGTTCAGGAGGCTCGACTTCCCGACGTTGGGCCGGCCCACGAGCGCGATCGTCACGGGGCCGGGCACGTGGTCGGGGTCGAACTCGTCGCCGCTGGCGTCCGCGTCGGCGCTGTCCTCCTCGAACGGCGCGATCCCCTCGGCCAGCGCGTCAGCGACGTGGGCGGCGGCGAGGTCCTGGCGTTCCTCGCGCGTCTTCCGCGTGCGCTCCTCGGCGGTCTCCGGCGGCAGCGCGGCGACGATCGCGTCGAGGAGGTCGGCCACGCCGCGACCATGGGCCGCGGAGATCGGCCACGACTCTGGCCAGCCCAGGGCCCAGAACTCGACCGCATCGAGCTCGCGCTTCGCGTTGTCGGCCTTGTTGGGCGCGAGGAGGACGGGCGCGGTCGCTCGCCGCAGCATCTCGGCCGCTTCCTGGTCCGACGGGGTGATGCCGGTCGTCGCGTCCAGGAGGAAGACAATGACGTCCGCCTCGGCGATCGCGAGCCGCGCCTGCTCCTGGACCTTCTCCTCGATGGCATCCCCCGGAGCCGTCTCGAGCCCGCCCGTATCGACGACGAGGAACGACCGTCCATTCCAGTCGGCCTCGGCGTACAGGCGGTCGCGGGTGGTCCTGGCGCGGTCCTCGACGATCGCCGCGCGCGGGTCGCCGACGATCCGGTTGAAGAGCGTGCTCTTGCCGACGTTCGGACGTCCCACGAGCGCGACGACGGGGAGCGATGCCACCGGGCGTCAGCGAGCCGGGGTTGCAGCGGCGGCCCGAGCGGCGAGCTCGGCGGCCCGACCAGTCCCGCGGCGCACATGCGAACCGGCCCGCGGGTCATGCCCGGCGCCGGTGGGCCCGGCGAGCTCGAGGCTCGGCAGTGACGTCGTTCGGCCGGCCGGTGTCACGGCGGCGCCCAGAGCCGCCACGGCGAGCTCGCGGGCATGCGCGGCCACATCGGCGGTGCCGGCCATCGTGAGGATCCGCTCGGCCACCGCTTCGAGGTCCTCGATCGGCGTCGACGTCCCGCCCGTTACCCCGACCACGCGGGCGGTGCCGAAGACGGACGCATCGGTGAGGTCGCTTGCTCGCTCGACCTGGATGGCAGGCGTCCCGACGATCTCGCAGAGGCGGGTGAGCTCTTTCGTGTTCGCCGACTGTCGCCCGCCCACGACCACGATGAACTCGACGGCCCGCGCCAGCTCGACGGTGTCCTCCTGGCGGCGGATCGTCACCGGGCAGACGCTGTTGATGATCTTCAGCTCGTGGGCGCGGCTCACCATGAAGGCCGCCAGGCGCTCGAACTTCCAGGGCGGCTGGGTCGACTGGGTGATCAGGGCCATCCGCTTCTTCCGCGGGATCCGGTCCCAGTCAGACTCGTCGTCCACGACGATCGCGTCGGGCGCGAAGCC
>JADGQG010000223.1 GCA_017882025.1 Chloroflexota bacterium | reverse complement strand
CGAGCGCGGGCTCGCGACCTCACTCGCGATCGGGCTCGGTCCGGCCACCGCCGCTCCGGCGCCGGCCGGGGTGCTCGTGGTGCTCGGCGACCAGCCGCGGGTCCGGGCCGAGGTGCTGCGCGCCCTGTGCGACGCAGTGGCGCCCGCGAGCGCGGTCGCCGTCGTGCCCCACTACGAAGCGGACGCGGCGCCGAACCCGCTCCTGCTGCTGCCGGCCGGCTGGCCGCTCGTCGCGCGGTTGACCGGCGACCGCGGGCTCGGCCCGCTGCTCGCCGCGGACCCTGACACGGTCGTCCGGGTGCCGGTCCGCGGCGCGAACCCCGACGTCGACACGCCCGCCGACCTGGCGGACCTGACCGCGGTGCCCGACCAGGCCGCGGAGCCCGGGTGATGGCTCGCGCGCCGGGAAACGCTGCCGATGAGCTCATCGCGGTCTGGGCTGCACGGGTCCGCGCAAACCGCGAGCAGGCCGAACGCATCCGCGAGGTGCCTGAGAGCGGCGACTTCTACGGGCCCGTCACCGGGCTGTTCGTGGCCGACCCGCGGCGGGGGGACGACCCGGTGCTCAATCTGCTCATGGCGATCGCACGACCGGGCGAGACATGGCTCGACATCGGTGCAGGGGCCGGCCGGTTCGCGCTGCCGCTCGCCCTTCGCGCCGGGGAGGTGATCGCGCTCGATCCGTCGGAGGGGATGCTCCAGGCGCTTCGAGACGGGATGGAACGCCACTCGATTCGCAATGTCCGGCCGATCCACGCCCGCTGGCCCATGGATGCGGGACCCAGCTCCACCCCGAGCGCCGACGTCGTGCTGATCGCCCATCTCGGTCATGACGTGGAGGCCATCGCGGCCTTCCTCGATGCGATGGAGGGTGCCGCCGGCCGGCTCTGCGTGGCCGTCATGACCGAGCGGGCTCCCTCGGCATCGATCGGCCCATTCTGGCCGGTCGTCCACGGAGAGCCACACGTCGAGCTGCCGGCCTTCTGGGAGTTTCTGGCGATCCTCGAAGCCCGCGGCCGCGACCCGTCGGTGATCTTCGAACGTCGCCAGCCGCGCGTGTTCGATTCCCGCCCTGCGCTCCTCGCCTGGCTGCGCAACCAGCTCTTCGTCGCGACCGGGTCGGCTGCCGACGAGCGCCTCGTGGCGGAGCTGGAGCGCAGGATGGTCGTCGCGGACGACGGCAGCGTCTGCCTCGTCCCGGGGATCGAATCGCGGGTCGGGATCGCGAGCTGGGCGCCGCAGCCCTGACGGCCGACGGCCCGGCTGGGCGTGGATCTTGCAGACGTGCGCGACATCGCGGACCATGAGGGCCGGACGTGCGCCTTCTGCTGCGCCGGATGCCGGACACGGTTCGCGAAGAACCCGGCGCGCTACCTGGAGCTCGCCTGACCAGTCGTACCGAGGAGCCGCCGCATGAAGTTCGAGGGCCGCGTCGAGATCCACGCCCCGCGCGCGAAGGTCTGGGCCTTCTTGACCGATCCGGACCAGATCGCGAGCTGTGGCCCGGGCGTGCAGTCGATCGAGAAGCTCGATGGCGGCCGATTCCGGGCGCACGCGAAGGTCGGTGTCGGCTTCATCAGCGCGAAGTTCGTGGTCAATGCCGAGTTCTCGGACGTCCACGAGCCGGACGATGCCACCGTGCTGGTGCACGGGCAGGCGTCAGGGACCGCGGTCGACGCAACGGCGAAGATCGTGCTGACCGACGGCCCCGACGGCGCGACCGTGATGGACTGGGCGGCCGACGTCACCGTCTCGGGGACGCTCGCCAGCGTTGGCGCGCGAACGATCGACGGGACCGCGAACAAGATGATCGGCCAGACCTTCGACTGCATCAGGGCGAAGCTCGAAGCCTGACAGGCCGGTCCCTCCGCAAACGCCGAACGTCCCCCTGAGCGATCATCCCTCGCATGGAGCTGGTCACCCGCGCCATCGGTCCGCTTCAGACGAACGTCTGCCTGGTCGGCGACCCGCGGACCCGCGAGGCGATCGTGATCGACGGCGCGATTCCGGGCCTGCCCTGGGTCGTCGCCGAGCTCCGGCGTCGCGGCTGGCGCCTGCTCCTCATCGTCTCGACCCACGGCCACTGGGATCACACGGGCGAGAACGCGGCCCTCCAGGCGTGGTCGCGAGATCAGGCCGCGCACGCGGTGGTCGCCGAGGCAGCCGGCGGCAGCGATGCGCGTCCCCACGGCGCAGGCGCCGAGGGGACGGCCGGCGCCGAGATCGCCGCCCATCGTGCCGACTGGCACCGCCTGATCGATCCTCAGCCGCTCTTCGCGCCCTTCCCGATCCCGCCGTGCGTCCCCGCCGTGGAGCTCGCGGAGGGCGGCGTCGTCCGCGTCGGCGACGTCAGGCTCGAGGTCCTCCACACGCCCGGCCATACGGAGGGTTCGGTGTGCCTCCTGTCGGCCGACGACGGCACCCTCTTCTCCGGCGACACGCTGTTCGCCGGCGGCTGGGGCAGGGTCGATCTCCCGGGTGGCGACGCGGCCGCGATGGCGGACTCGCTCGCCCGGTTGGCCGGGCTGAACGGTGCCCTCCGCGTGGTGCCGGGCCACGGGCGCGAGACGACGATCGCGCGTGAACGGCCCCTCCTGGAGTTGATCGCGCGGGAGCACCGGCTGCCCGGATAGCCCGCCTCGCCGTCCGCCGCGACTTCCCGGGTCAGCGCCCCCATTCCCCGCGTTTGGCCTTGGCCTGGGCGGCGCCCGCCCTGCCGATGACCGTCCACCGCCGGCGCTCGGCCCGCCGTGCGATGGCGTCACGCTCCACGGCCTGGTGACGCTCCTCGCGGATGAGCTTGTGCCAGCTCGCCACCCGGTCGGGCGCCAGCGCGCCGCTCTGCACCGCGGCCTCGATCGCGCAGCCCGGCTGGCGCTCGTGCGTGCAGTCGCTGAACCGGCACTCGGCGGCGGTCGTCTCCACATCGAGGAAGGCCGCGGCCAGCCCGGCGCCGTCATCCCAGAGCGCAAGCTCCCGGATGCCGGGCGTGTCGAGCAGGAGGCCGCCGCCGGGAAGCGGCACC
>JADGQG010000222.1 GCA_017882025.1 Chloroflexota bacterium | reverse complement strand
CACGAGGACGCGGGCGATCCGCGACGCGAGCCGGCCGAGCGTCTCGTCCGTCGCGTCGACGACGTACCAGCGTCGCTCGATCTCCGCCTCCCGGAGCGTGTACGTCTTCGCGATCATGTGTCTCCGTTCATCTCCCAGGCGACCCGTCCCATGACGACCCGCCGCAGGCAGAGCCCCTTCGCCGGGGCGACCGCCCCGTTGAAGGCCGGCTGCCGCGACGCGAGCGCCTCGGCCACCGCCGATACCTCGACCTCCCCGCGGCCCACCAGCAGGAGCGCCGCGACGATCCGCCGCACCATGTGCCGCAGGAAGGCGTCCCCGCGAACATCTATCGTCACGAGGCGGCCTTCCCGCCGCACCCGGACCCCGTGAAGGGTCCGGACCGGCTGGCGGTCCACCGTCCCGAATGCCGAGAAGTCGTGCCGGCCCACGAGGACCGACCCGGCCCGCGCCATCGCGGCAGTGTCGAGCGGGACCCGCACCCCGAGCGCGTAACGCTCGCGGAGCGGGCTTCGCGGCCCGTTCCAGACGGAGTAGCGGTAGTCCCGGTACCGCGCCGCGTAGCGAGGGCGAAACCCGATCGGGGCCCGGCGGAGGTCGCGAACCGCGACATCCGCCGGCAGCAGCGCGTCGAGCGCCCTGCCGAGCTCCGTCACCGTGAGCCGCCCGGTCCAGCTGAATGCAATCACCTGGCCCGTTGCGTGCACCCCGGCGTCGGTGCGTCCCGCCGCGTCGACCCGGACCCGGCGACCGCCGGAGAGGGTGCCGAGCGCGGCTTCGAGTTCTCCCTGGACCGTCCGCGCCCGCAGCTGGAGCTGGAACCCGGCGAAGTCCGTGCCGTCATATTCGACCCGTGCGCGCATCCGCACGAGGGCGCCCTCTCGAGCACCTTGGAATGCGTCAGAGGAGCTCGATCTGGACGATCGGGGCCCTGTCACCGTTCCGGTTGCCGAGATGGGTGATCCGGGTGTACCCGGATGTCCGCTCGACGTATTTCGGGGCAATCTCATCGAAGAGCTTCTTGATGACGAGGGGCTCGTCCGGGAGTTCGGCCACCACGGTTCGTCGGGCCGCGAGGTCACCCCGCTTGGCGAGCGTGATCATCCGCTCCACCTGGGGGCGGATCTCCTTGGCCTTCGCCTCGGTGGTCATCACCTTCTCGTAGCGGAGGACCGACACGATCAGGTTCCGGTAGAGCGCGAGCCGCGGGCCCTGAAGGCGGCTGAGCTTCCGACCGCCGATCTGGTGGCGCATCGCTCAGACCTCCTCGGGCTCGTCGGTGAACGGCTCGTCGCCGTCGTCGTCCACCCCGCCAAGCTCGGACGGATCCGTCTCGGGGATGAGGAAGCCCCGCATCCGGAGTCGCTCCTTCATCTCGTCGAGCGATTTCTTGCCGAAGTTGCGCATCCGCAAGAGATCGTCATCGGTCAGCTGCAGGAGCTGGCCCACCTTGACGATGTTGTTGCGCTTCAGCGAGTTGTAGGCCCGCATCGGGAGGTCTAGCTCCTCGATCGGCATCTCGAGCATGTTCGCGGGGATCTGTGGCACGCCACCGGCGGGGCTCGCCGCGATCGCCGCCGTGCCGACGTTGGCGAACAGGGAGAACTGCCGGACGAGGATGTCGGCAGACTTGGCGAGAGCGTCCTCGGGGCTGATGGTCCCGTCGGTCTCGATCTCGAGCGTGAGCTTGTCGTAGTTGGTCATCTGGCCGACGCGCGTGTTCTCGACCGTGAAGTTGACCTTCCGGACGGGTGTGAAGATCGCGTCGACGGGGATGACGCCAATCGGCAGGCCTTCCGGGCGCTCCGCCGCGAGGTAGCCGACGCCGCGCTCGACGGTGAGGTCGATCTCGATCGTCACGTCATCGCTGTCGAGCGTCATGAGCGCGAGGTCGGGGTTGATCACCTCGACGTCGGCCGATTCGACGATGTCTGCCGCGGTGACGCGGCCGGCCCCGGACTTGACGAGCTTGAGCTGGACCGGGTGGGCGGCGAAGCTGCGCAGGCGAAGCTTCTTGACGTTCAGGACGATCTGGGTCACGTCCTCCTTGACACCCGGGATCGTGGTGAACTCGTGGAAGACGTCGCGGATCTGGATCGAGGTGACGGCCGCCCCCTCCAGCGAGGAGAGCAGGACGCGCCGGAGCGCGTTCCCAAGGGTTACGCCGTAGCCCGCGGGGAGCGGGCTGGCCTCGTACTTGGCGTACGAGCCCTGCTCGGCGACGGGCTCTATCTGGGTCGTGGCATCGAGTTCGATCATGGGGGCGGGGCTACCTCGAGTAGTACTCGACCACGAGCTGCTCGTTGAGCTCGAGCGGCATCTGGTCGCGGCGCGGGGCAGCGACGATCGTGCCCGTGAAGTTGGCCGGGTCGAGAGTCAGCCACTCGGGGACCTGCCCGGAGCGAACAGCCTCGCTGACCCCCTTGAACGGCTCTCGCTCACGCCGCGAGGCACGGACCTCGACCCGATCGCCGGGCTTGCAGTGGAACGACGGGACGTTGGTCGGGCGGCCGTTGACGGCGAAGTGGCCGTGGGTCACGAGCTGCCGCGCGTGGTCTCGCGAGGCCGCGATGCCGAGCCGGAAGACGACGTTGTCGAGCCGAAGCTCCAGGATGCGGAGGAGGTTCTCGCCGGTCACGCCGGGGCGGGACTCGGCCTGCTCGAAGTAGTTGTGGAACTGGCGCTCCAGGACGCGGTAGATGCGGCGGACCTTCTGCTTCTCGCGAAGCTGGAGGCCGTAGTCGCCCACTTTGCGGCGACGGACGCCGTGCTGGCCGGGTGGCGACGGACGCCGTTCGAAGGAGCACTTCTTGGTGTAGCAGCGCGAGCCCTTGAGGAAGAGCTTTGCGCCCTCGCGGCGGCAGAGCCGGCAGACTGGACCAGTGTATCGAGCCATGATGCTTCTCCCGGCTACACGCGGCGCCGCTTGGGCGGGCGGCAACCGTTGTGCGGGATGGGCGTCACGTCGGTGATCGCGGTCACCTCGAGCCCGGCGGTCTGGAGCGAGCGGATCGCCTGCTCCCGGCCCGCGCCGGGACCC
>JADGQG010000221.1 GCA_017882025.1 Chloroflexota bacterium | reverse complement strand
GTCGGCATGGCCGGCTACCTCATCGCCGTGTACACCTCGTCCGGGCTCATCCCGGCCGATGCCGGCTGGGTGGTCATCCTCTCGTACGTGCCGTTCGTGAGCCCGTACCTCATGCTCTCGCGGTTCGCGGCCGGTCTGGCAGGCCCGCTGGACCTGGCGCTCGCGTCCGGGTTCCTGGTCATCGCGATCGTCATCTGCCTCTGGGTTGCGGCGCGCATCTACGCAGCGGGCGTCCTCACCTACGGCCAGAAGCCGAGCGCCCGCGCCCTCTTCACTGCGGCGTTCGCGCACCGCGGGTAGGACGCGGAGCAGCAGCTGCGCCTCGTCGCGACCGGGTGATCAGTACGGCCGGGTGCGCAGGTCCGACGAGAAGTCGACGACGCCGCGAAGCCAGGCGAGCGCCTCGGCCCAGCCCTCGAGCGCCTCGGCGTACGCATCGAGGACGCCTGGGACGCGCAGGTCGAACGGGCCGTCCGTGAGGGTCAGGAGCGTCCCGTAGCCAGCCGGCTCCAGACGCACCGAGACCGTTGTCTCCCAGCCTTCGCCCGGCAGCCACGGCCAGCGGAACTCGAAGCGGCGGTCGCTCTCGACGACGGTCACGTCCCACCAGACCCGCTGGTCGGGGAAGACCAGGGTGCTCCGGGTTCCCACCGCCAGCGAGCCCTCCACCCGCTGCGGGAACCAGCGGATCAGCTCCTCGGGCACCGTCCAGCAGCGATAGACGCGGGAGGGCGGGGCCCCGAATCGGCGGACCATGTGGACGCGGCGTGCCGCGAGAGAGGCTGCCTCTCCGCCAGACCCGGCCTCAGCTTTCATGAACGGAGGCTACCACTGTCAGCGTCGGCGCCGATGTCCGCGTCCGACGGAACACCATCCGCGGACTGGGAGGAAGCTGGCGCGCGGCGGCGAGGCTTCTTCGGCGTGCCTGTCAGCGCCGGCCACCAATCGCACTTGCAGAGGCCGCGCGGGCAGCCGGCATGTGGCAGCCGGGGCGTACGAAGCTCGGCGGCGATCCGGAAGATGTGCTCGTTGTCGGCGCGACAGGCCTGGCAGCATGCGGCCCCGACGAGCTCCGCGTCACGCGAGACCTGCGCGAGCTTCCGGAGCGTCGCCGCGACGCCCTCGCGATAGAGGGCGACGATCTCGTCCGAAGGCGGGAGGCTGCCGCCCGCCTCCTCGTGGAGTGCGGCGGCCTGTCGCCGCCGGATCTGCGCCACCTCGGCCCAGCGCTTGTCGCGCCGGGCAGCTCGCACGGCACGCTCGGCAGAGACGAGGTACAGGGCCTTCGAGGTCCTGACCGAAGCCGCGGTCAGCGCGGCGTCGGTCAGGCGCCGCCGACGGTCGGCGGGAGCGCCCACTCGCTGCGCAAGCTGGAGCCACGTGCCTCGTTCGCGCGCCCACCGCTGCTGGTCGATGTCGTGGTGCCGTTCCGCTTCGAAGACCTCTACGGCGGCTTCCGTCAGGTAGATCGCACGGCCCTCGGAGTGGCGGACCACGATCTGGCGTCGGCAGCGTGGACACCGTCGCGTGTGCTCGGGAGGCGGGTCAATCGCGACCCCGCAATTCGGGCACGCGACCGACGTGATCGGCTCCAGCGCGATCGGCGGCGGCTGCGGCGTCGCGACCTCGATCTCCGGGTCGACGCCGACTTCTGGATGGTCCAGGCCCAGCAGACGCCGGAGGAATGCGATCGAGACCACCTCGGTTCGTTGGCGCACGTCGGTTCGTTCGCGCACGCGACCCGACTGCCGGTCGGCTCCCGCCGCCGCGGTCGCCGCATCGAATCCACGGGACACCCTGCGACGCGCTCAGGGTACTCCGGGGCTCGACAACCACGGGTTGCTGATTCTGCCGATTCCACGAGCAACGGACCGACACAGCCCCGAAACGTCGGCTCGCGACGTCAGCGCCGCCAGGCTCCCGGCCCACAGCGGCGTCTCAGGCAAGCCCAGGATCCGGCAAGAGCAGGCTCCCCGTGACTGCGACTACGATAGGAGCGTCCCGCCGGTGTTCAGGCCGGTGCCAGGCAACGGAGCCGGCTCAGACGCACTCTGCCCCGTGGCGTGGGCCTCGCAGCCGCCGGCTCTCCGGGCCGCGGATTCGCCCGTCGCGGACATCCATGCAGGACGGAGCCCAACCATGACCGATCAACCTCCCGCCAATGCCGGCCAGGCGTTCGCGGACGCTGCAGACGTCGACGACCAGATCGTCGACGGCGACGCCGCGACGCATCTCGAAGCCCTGGTGTTTGGTGCGGTTGCGATCGGACCCGCGCCTGCCGGGGCGGAGGGGCTCCCGATCGAGCTGGTGGGCCAGCACCTGCGTCTCTCCGGGACGGTGATCATCGGCTTTCATCGCCGGCTGTCCGATTTCGTGAACAATCACGAAGGGCTGATCTCGCTCCGCGACGTCACGGTCCTGCGCCGCAACGGCGACCCGACCAAGGTGACCTCGCCGAACCTCTGGGTCAGCCCGGAAGAGGTGACCCTGATCGGGCAGGCGACGGACGTCGACGAGCGCGAAACGGCGGGCCTGGAATTCATGCAGAAGCGGGCTTTCCAGCTCATCGTGGTCACCCCCGGTCACACCCTCACCGGTGAGGTTCACCTCAATCGTGAGGCCGTCCTCGCTTCCTTCATCGAGTCGCCGAGCCCGATGTGGATCCCGATGACCGACGTCCGGACCCGTTCGCTCGCGGACCGCCGGGTGATCTCGCGGTACGGCTTTGCCCTCGTGAACCGTCGCCACATCGTCGCGGCGACCGAGCTCCAGCCCGGCATGGTCAGAGGGCGCAACGTCCTGTAGCGAGGCGCCGAACGATGGACGGGCGCCCCGTTCCTGCCGGTGTGCCGAGGGCTATCAGCCCTCCGTCGGGGATTCCGCCAAGAGCGTCAGCATGAATGTTGCGCCCGTTGCGGTCGACGCTGCGGCGCCCACGTCCAGGCCACCCGCCGCCTGACCGCCGGACGTCCGGTCCAGCGGACACAGCAGCAGGTCGCCGCCGTTGGCGCGCGCCAGCTCGCGCGCGACGTAGAGGCCGAGGC
>JADGQG010000220.1 GCA_017882025.1 Chloroflexota bacterium | reverse complement strand
CGACCCAGGTGTAGCTCGCCGCTGCTGGCACCGCGTCGTCCAGCGGGCCGCCGGGTCGGCCGGGCTCGACCGTGATCGTCGGCACGCCGACGGGGTCCATGCCCCGAGCCCGGAGCGCCTCGAGCAGGGGGCCGGCTCGCTCGGCGTCGCGCGTCACGAGGATTCGGGGCCGCCTGGCGACCGCCCGTCGGACCGCCGACTGCCCGGCGACCGACTGCCCGGCGACCGACTGCCCCGCGACCGACTGCCGGGCTGCGAGCGCGTGCCGGTCGATCGTCGCCGCGATCTCCTCCGCGAGCGCCTCGGCGATGGCTGGTCCGTCGCCCGCGGGTCCGCTGCGACGCCCCCACGCGACCCGAACCGGCCCGAACGACGGTCCCGGGGCCGTGAAGGTCGTCCCGGGCGCCTCGGCGGCCGCGGTCTCCGGCGCGTCACCGACCCGCATGTCGGCGGGATCGGCTGCGCCGACGAGCAGCTCCAGCGTGCCGCCCGCGACCGTGCCGAGCGCGCCCAGCGGCGACCGGCATCCGCCCCCGCTGGCGGCCAGGAACGCGCGCTCGGCTTCCACGGCCATGCGGGTCGCGGCGTCGTCCAGCTGTTCGACGAGAGGGCGCGCGATCACGTCGTCGGCCCGGCACTGGACGGCGAGCGCGCCCTGGCCGGGGGCGGGTGGCAGGACGTCTGCCGGGATCACCTGTGTGATCCGGCCCGCTAGGCCGAGGCGTGTCAGCCCGGCGACGGCCAGGATAAGCGCGCCGGTCTCGCCCTCGGCAAGGCGGCGCAGCCGGGTGTCCACGTTCCCATGGAGCGGGTGGGGCCGGAGGTCCGGGCGTCGCGCGAGGAGGAATGCGACCCGCCGCGGGCTGTCGGTGCCGATCCGGGCCCCGCGTGGCAGCGTGTCCAGGGTCAGGCCCGGGTTCGAAGCGACGAGCGCATCCCTCGGATCCTCGCGGGGCGGGAACGCGGCGATGCAGAGCCCCGGGTCCTGGGCCGTGGGGACGTCCTTGGCGCTGTGGACCGCCACGTCGACGCGCCCGTCGAGGAGCGCCGCCTCGAGGGCCGTCACGAAGGCGCCCTCGCCCCAGACCGAGCTCGGGGCGCGATCGTCGCCCGCCGTCCGGATCGTGATCAGCTCCACCGTCGCGCCCAGGTCCCGGAGCGCATCCGCGATCATGCCGGACTGCGCCAGCGCGAGCGCGCTTCCGCGCGTCCCGAGGCGGAGGTGCGGGCCCGCGCCGGCGCCGACCGTGACGGACGTGGGCGCCACGCCCGGATCGGCGACTGCCGGAGCCGCCGCGCCCGGAGCCGCCGCGCCCGGAGCCGCCGCGCCCGGAGCCGTCACGCCCGGGGTTGCGACCGACCGGAGGCCGCTCACAGCCCGAACAGGTTGCGGGCGGCCCGCTCCAACGTGCCCCCCTCGTCGGCGTGGAGGGCGTCGAGCGGTGCATGGAGGAGCGCGGCCACGAGACGGTGGCTCATCTGCTCGAGCGCGGCGCGCTCGTTCGGGTCGAGGCCGGGAAGCCGGTTGAGGAGCCATTCGAGCTCGGCTTGCCGGATCTGCTCCGCCGACGACGCGACAGCCTGGATCACGGGCACCGAATCGCGCGCGCGCAGCCACGCGCAGTAGTCCCGGCCGGTGTCCGCCACGAGGCGCTCGATGCGGCGCCGGAGCCGATCCGTGGGAGCGAGCGCCGAGCCGACGACCACATCGTCCACCGAGGTGAAGCGGCGCCCGAGCCGTTCCTGCAGCGCCACGGGCACCGATGGGGGCGACGAAAGGTCCACGATCTGCACGCCCGCGCCCACGATGCGGTCCGCGTCGGCCGAGCCGAGCTCCCAGGCGCCCGCGAGGGCGACGATCGCTCCGGCCATCTCCGCCGGGACGTGGTCCGAGCCGAATGCGGCCCAATGGCCGCCGACCTCCGCGGCCAGCGCCCGGGCGTGCTCGGGGGTCCGGTTCACGACGAGGACCCGGGCGCCGCGCCGGTGGGCGGCGAACGCCGCAAGCCTTCCCATCCGCCCGGCGCCGACGACGAGGATGGTCCGGTCGCGAAGCTCGCCCGCCTCGGTCGCGATGAGGTCCAGGGCGACGTCCGCGAGCGAACGGGGCGACCCGTCGAACCATGCGCGCGATTGCCGGCCCGCCCGCAGCGCGGCCTGGAACAACCGGTCGAGGAAAGGATCGATCCGTCCACCGTCCCGGCGCTCGGCGAGCGTGACCCGCAACTGGTGGAGGATCTGGTCCTCCCCGAACACCGCGGAGTCGAGGCCGCAGGCAACCTCGACCAGGTGGCGGACCGCGTCGACGTCCTCGAGACGCTCGGCGCCCTCGGGGAGCGTGGGGAGTGGCGGCCCGTCGGTCCACCCGGTCGCCTGGTAGACCTCGACGCGGTGGCAGGTGTGGACGCGGATTGCCCCCGGTCCCAGGTCCACGCCGTCAAGTGCAGTGGCGAATGCCTCCCGCTCGAGGCTGTGCACGCGGCGCGCGTGCAGGACGTGCGCCACGATCGTGGCGGGTCCCGGGCGGATCGACATCGTGTTGATCGTGTCGCCGAGCCCGGCGTCCAGGTGCTCCGCGCGCTGCGCGTCCACGGTCATCGGGCCGGTACGGATCGACGCTCGGGCCGGGGCGCGGGACCGCCAACGCCGGTCGTGCCGCTCTCGAACCCTTCGAGCGTCGCATCGAGGAGGCGGTCGATCGCGACGGTGACCGCTTCGAGCAGGTCGGTCGCTCGGGCCGCGTCCAGGCCCTGCCGCTGCGCCGCTTCGGCCATCTGGTGGACGAACGGCGTCCGGAAGCGGAGGAACGTCGCGACCGTCTCGCGCATGGTCGCGCCGAGCGCCCCGGCGATCCGCCCGTACGCAGCCGCCGCGATCAGGCCCTCGGCCAACGCCGCCTCGCGGGGGTCGTCGTCCCGCGCATCGAGGTAGCGCATGATCGAGGTGGCCACGATCCGGCCGTGGCTCCGAAGGGGCTCGCGAGCGCCGCTGGGGACCCCGTCGAGGAACGTGGGCAGGCCGCCTTCCTCCTGCATCGAGTGGTA
>JADGQG010000219.1 GCA_017882025.1 Chloroflexota bacterium | reverse complement strand
TCGAGAAGATGCTGACCGACGAGGGCGTCACGATCGTCAAATTCCTCCTGGCAATCGACCGTGACGAGCAGCGTGCCCGCTTCCAAGACCGGGTGGACGATCCCACGAAGCGCTGGAAGTTCAACCCGGGCGACCTCGAGGAGCGGAACCGCTGGGACGACTACAGCGCCGCGTTCTCGGAGATGCTGCACGAGACATCCACGCCGTACGCGCCGTGGTACCTGGTCCCGGCGAACCGGAACTGGCTTCGGAACCTCGCCGTCGGCGAGATCCTGGCCGACACGCTGGACGCGCTGAAGCCCACGTATCCACCGGCGGCGGCCAGCGTGGCGGGGACAAAGGTGGTCTAGCTCCGCGGCACCGTCAGCGGGGATCGTCAGCGGCGCAGGCGGGAGCTCCCGCCGAAGAGCGTGCCCAGCACACCGCGCAGCACCGTTGTCCCGACCTGGGAGATCTCGCGCTCCCGCTGGAGCCGGGCACGCTCCGCGGCGCGCTGCTCGGCGGCATCCTCCCGGGCCTGTGTCCGCGTCTCGCGCTCCGCATCCCGCCGGATCCGCTCCAGCTCGCGGGCACGCCGCTCGATCTCCGCGCGCTCCTGTGCCGGCGTGGGGCCACCGGTCGCGGCGGACCCGGAACCTGCGGCGCCCGGTTGCATGGCGGCGACAGCGGCCTGCGCCGCCGCGAGGCGCGCCGAGATGATCTCGTGCGCGCTCTGCCGGTCGATGGGGATCGCGTACGTGGAATACAGGGCGCCTGCCTGGATCCGCCGCTGGAGCTCGTCCGGCGGGAGTGCCGCCATGAGCGAATCGGGTGGCAGGAGGCGCGTCGGGGCAAGCGGCGTGGGGACGCCCCGCGGCGAGAGCACGGTCACGAGGGCCTCGCCGATGCCGAGCGACGTGAGGGTGGTCCCCGTCTCGAAGTAGTCCGTCATCGGGAAGGTGCGGACCGTCTTCTTGAGGCTGTCCGCGTCTTCGGGCGTGAAGACGCGCAGGGCGTGCTGGATCCGGTTGCCCAGCTGGGCAAGGACGGACGATGGGACGTCAGTGGGCACCTGGGTCACGAAGTAGACGCCGACGCCTTTGGAGCGGATGAGGCGAACCGTCTGCTCGATCTGCGCGAGGAGCGAATTCGAGGCACCGTCGAAAAGGAGGTGCGCCTCGTCGAAGAAGAAGCAGAGCTTCGGCTTCGGAAGGTCTCCCGCCTCGGGGAGTGCGTGATACAGCTGGGCGAGCATCCAGAGCATGAACGTGCTGAACAGGGCGGGCTTGTCCATCACGTCGGAGAGCTCGAGGATGCTGACGATCCCCTGCCCGCCGGGCGTCGTCCTCATCAGGTCGTCGACGTCGAACTCCGGCTCCCCGAAGAAGACGTCCGCGCCCTGCTGTTCGAGCGTGATGATCGAGCGGAGGATCACCCCGAGGCTCGCCGGCGAGATGCCGCCGTAGTCGACCAGGATCGCCTTGCCATCGTCGCTACCCAGGTACTTGAGCGTGGTGGTGAGATCCGCGAGGTCGAGCAGCGGCAGCTGGTGGTCGTCGCAGTACTTGAAGACGAGCGACAGGATGCTGGTCTGGGTGTCGTTGAGATTCAGCACCCGGCCCAGGAGGAGCGGCCCGAACGAGTGGACCGTCGCCCGGACCTGGGCACCCAGCTTGCCCGAGAGCGACAGGAACTCCACCGGGTGGCCGTCCGGCTTGAAGTCCCAGCCGAGCTCCGTGGCCCGCGCCTGGACCTTGGCATTGGCCGCGTCGCCGGGCAGGGCAAGCCCCGTGAGGTCGCCCTTGATGTCGGCGATCAACACGGGAACACCGCCCAGCGAGAGCTGGCCCGCGAGGAGCTGCAACGTCTTCGTCTTCCCGGTCCCGGTCGCGCCGGCGACGAGCCCGTGCCGGTTGAGCATCGAGAGCGCGACCTGGACGCGCACGTCGGGCAGGGCCGTGATGCCGTCCATGGGGCTCCCGATCACCAGGGATGGCTCCGAGAGCGCGTAGCCCGCCACCATCGCGTCGTGGAACGAATCGGCCATCGCCTGGTGCCTCCAACGCTCATTCCGCGCCGCGCGTTGCGCCACAGCGCGGCAGCCGCAAGCCGAGCCTACCATCGTCGCTCTTGATAGAATGCCGCCCGGGCCGCGCCCACACGCTGCACAGGAGGGAATCAGGTGCTCGCAGAGTTCAAGGCGTTCCTGCGCAACACGAACGCGATGGCGCTGGCGATCGGCGTGATTATCGGCGTCGCGCTGGGCGGCGTCGTGACCTCGCTCGTCAACGACATCATCATGCCGCCGATCGGCATGCTCCTCGGCAAGGTCGACTTCAACCAGCTCAAGATCGTGTTGCAGCAGGGTGTCGGCGCGAAGGGTGACGCCAACTATGCGGCCGAAGTGGCCATCCGCTACGGCAACTTCATCAACCTCGTCATCGCGTTCGTCGTGATCGCCCTGGTCGTCTTCTGGATCGGCAGGATGTTCATGAAGGAGGCGCCCGCTGCGCCATCCAGGACCTGCCCGTTCTGCAAGGAATCGAACGCGGTCGACGCCTCCAAGTGCAAGTTCTGTACCTCCGAGATCTGAGTGAAAGCGGCAGCGTGTGGTGGCTCCGGGCAGATGACCGGCCGTCATGACGCGGCGGTGTCGGGCCGACAGACTGTCATGACGTCCCATGCCTTGGGGGCCCGGGGCGGTCGCGGCGGATGCAACCCGCACGTCGTCTCCCGGCCGCACCGGTCCCTCTCAACCGAAGTCTCACCCGAAGGAGATGGCAGTGGGAACTGATGAGCTGGCCACCAAGCGGTCGTTCACGAGCGAAGAAGCGCGCGCCGTCGCAACCGAGCTCGGGATCGACTTCGGGGCGCTGGGATGCGATCTCGAGCAGTTCCGGATGGGGCTCGGCGTCGAGCTCGAGCACGGGCCCCGAGACCCGGAGACCGACGTCAGCGGGGACGATTCGATCGTCACCGGCAAGATCGCGCTCGCGCACCTGACGGAGTTCCCGGACTACTACACCCGCCTCGCCGTGATGGAGCGCGAAGCGGCCGACCATTTGA
>JADGQG010000070.1 GCA_017882025.1 Chloroflexota bacterium | reverse complement strand
CTCTCCCTCATCGCCGACAGTGGCAAGGGCAACCGCGACGCGCTGGCCGGCAACGCCACCGCGCTGGGCGAGCTCGCTGACAATACCCAGGCGCTCGCGGCGCGCCTTGGCTCGGGCGTCGGCCAGGACTCGTTCGGCGATGTCCAGCTGGTCATCGCCGTCACGCTGCTCGCGTTCGCGGCATGGTCGTTCGTGCCGGCGGTGGGAGCGCTCGTGCTGGGCGTATGGCTTCGGCGGGAGCTGGGTCGGTCGCGGTTGGGGTGACAGGTGCGCGGGGCCGTTTCGACCTCTTCGGCCGCGACGTCACGGATCGGGGTCATCCCCCGGATCCATCGCACCGCGAGAAGCTCCCTTGCGAGGCGGGCGGGCAATCGGCTGGATCGAGAACGCCCTCGTGCCGCTTCGTGAGACGATATCGGAAGCGGGCGTGAACCGGCTTGCCCTTGGGATCCGATCGGCCGCCGGCGTCGAGGCACTGATCTGGTTCACGGATGTCGCCGGGCTCTCTCGCGACGAGGCCGCGGGCGTCATGCTCTGGTCGGCGCGCGCCATGCTTCGATCCGCGCGTGCGGACGGGTTTCCCGCAGCTTCGGAGCGCGCTGAGAGCGGAAGATGAAATCGAACCAGTCCCTCCGGGACCCGCCCGGTCGCGGTCGCCGGCGTGTTGGCCCGCAGGCCGAGCTCGAAGAGCCGATCCTCGCGGAGCTCTTCAGCGTGGAGCGGCTGGAGCAGCACGCGCAGACCCTTGCCGCCGCCCAGGCGGTCACCGACGCGCCACGTCGGGGACACGCCGTCGCGCCCCGCATTGCCGAGAATGGCCGCGTCCTGGTGGACTCGTACCGCGTCCTGGCCCGTGCGATCAAGGACGAACGTTCGATCACACCGGCCGCCGAATGGCTCGTCGACAACTTTCCCATCGTCGACGAACAACTCCGCGAGATCCGCGACGACCTGCCCCCGGACTACTACCGCGAGCTCCCCAAGCTGGCCGAAGGCCATCTCGCGGGTTACCCGCGAGTCCTGGGTCTGGCCTGGGCTTACATCGCGCACACGGACAGTCGCTTCGACCCCGAGAGCCTGCGGCGCATGGTGCACGCGTACCAGGAGGTGGAGCCGCTGACGATCGGCGAGCTGTGGGCGGTCGCCATCAGCCTCCGGATCCTCCTCGTCGACAACCTCCGCCGCCTCGCGGAGCAGATCGTGCGCAGCCGGGCAGCACGGCAGAAGGCGGACGAGCTCGCCGACGGCCTGCTGGGCCTGGGCACGGACAGCCCGGAAGTCGCGGCAGCAGCCCTGCGTCGGCTCTCGCCTGCGGCGCTCCCGACCGCAGCCCGAGTCCAACTCTTCCAGCGCCTGCGCGACCAGGACCCTGCGCTCACCCCTGCCCTCCGGTGGCTGGAAGAGCTCCTGGCTGCCCAGGGGACCACCGCCGAGGAGGTGGTCCGGCTTGAGCACCAGCGCCAGGCGACGATGAACGTGACGGTCCGAAACGTGATCACGAGCATGCGCCTCATCTCGTGGTTCGACTGGGCCGAGTTCGTCGAGAGCGTCAGCGTGGTCGACGAGATCCTTCGGGCCCGAAGTTCATTCGGTGAGATGGACTTCGCGACTCGAGATCGATACCGGCACGCCATCGAGGAGCTGGCAGAGGGTTCGGGCCTGACCGAGGGCGAGGTCGCCCAGAAGGCCGCCGCGATGGCAGACGCCGCGCCATCGGCTGACGATGTCGAACCGGCCGTGGCAGCTCGACACCGAGATCCCGGCTACTACCTGATCTCCGACGGCCGCACCGCGTTCGAGCGCGCCCTCCACGTTCGGGTGCCGTTGGCGGGCCGGCTGCGGCGCTCCTATATCCGGGCCGCCGGGAGTGGTGGCTACCTCGGGACGCTCGCGCTGGTAACGGCGCTCATCCTTGCCGTACCGCTCCTGCTGTCTGGGGATGGACGTGCCGCGGGTGCCGGCATGCTCGTCATCGCGATCCTTGCGCTCGCACCAGCCTCCGACCTCGCGATCGCCCTCGTCAACCAGGAGGTCACCAACGCACTGGGCCCGAGAGCGCTGCCCCGGCTCGACCTGGACGATGGTGTGCCGTCCCGGCTGCGAACGCTCGTCGTCGTGCCGATGCTCCTCACCAGCGAGGCGGATGTCGAGGCCCAGGTCGGAGGCCTGGAGGTCCACTACCTGGGGAACCGCGAGGGCGACCTTCGGTTCGCGCTGCTGTCGGACTGGCTCGACGCCCCGACCGAGCATGTCCCCGGCGACGACGAGCTCCTCTCGTCGGCGGCCGCGGCGATCGACCAGCTCAACAAGCGCCACGGCGAGGCCCCCGGGGGAGGCGCCCGGTTCCTGCTCTTCCACCGGAAGCGACGCTGGAACGAGGCCGAGGGCTGCTGGATGGGCTGGGAGCGCAAACGCGGCAAGCTTCACGAGCTGAATGCGCTCCTCCGCGGCTCGACGACGACCGGCATCCTGACCACCGGGCGACCCGCGTCGACCCCGCCGACGGACGTGCGCTACGTGGTCACACTCGACGCCGATACGCGGCTGCCCCGGGGCGCCGTGGGACGCCTCGTGGGGACGATGGCCCATCCGCTCAACCAGCCGACCTTCGATTCGCGGGTCGGCCGGGTGACCGAGGGCTATGGCGTGCTCCAGCCACGGATCACATCGACCCTCCCGGCCGAGCACGAGGCATCGATCTTCCAGCGGATCTTCTCCGGATCGGCCGGGATCGATCCGTACTCATTCGCGGTCTCCGACGTCTACCAGGACCTGTTCCGGGAGGGGAGCTTCACCGGCAAGGGGATCTACGACGTCGACGCCTTCCGCGCGGCGATGGCGGACCGGGTACCGGAGAACGCGCTCCTGAGCCATGACCTGTTCGAGGGCGTCTTCGCCCGGGCCGGCCTGGTGACCGATGTCGAGCTTTTCGATGAATTCCCTCCGAACTACCTGGTCTCGGCCGCCCGCCAGCACCGCTGGGCGCGGGGCGACTGGCAGCTTCTGCCCTGGATCCTTGGCCGGGCCCGCGACGCGACGGGCCGGCGGAGCCGGAGCTCCATCCCCGGCATCGCCCGCTGGAAGATGATCGACAACCTGCGCCGGACCATGTCCGCCCCGCTCACGCTGGCCACGCTCGTCGCGGCCTGGACGCTCCCTTCGGTCTCGGCCGGCCTGTGGACCTCGTTCGTCCTGGCGTCGGTCATCATCCCCGAGGCGCTCCCCGTCCTGGCGGGACTGCTGCCGCGACGGCAGGGCATCTCCAAGCGCAGTCATCTGCGAGCCGTGGGCGCGGACGTCGCCCTCGCCGCGACTCAAGTGGGCCTTGGCTTCGCGTTCCTCGCCCACCAGGCCTGGCTCATGGTGGACGCGATCCTGCGAACCCTGGCGAGGCTGTATGCCACCCGGCGGAACCTCCTGGAATGGATGACCGCCGCGCAGGCCAAAGCCAGCCACGACCTCGACCTCGCCGGGTTCTACCGGCAGATGGTGGGCGGCGTCGCGATCGCGGCCGGGACCGCGATCCTCGTCCTCGCCGTGAAGCCCGGCGCGGGCTGGATCGCCGCGCCGTTCGTGGTCCTGTGGCTGCTCTCGCCTTTCGTCGCGCGATGGGTCAGCCTGCCACCCCCCGAATCGGCCGCAGAACAACTTTCGGCCGCCGACGTCGGGGCACTCCGCCTGATCGCGCGCCGGACCTGGCGGTTCTTCGAGACCTTTGTCGGCCCTGAGGACCACGGGCTGCCGCCCGACAACTTCCAGGACGATCCCGGTCCGGCAGTCGCGCATCGCACCTCGCCGACGAACATCGGGATGTACCTGCTGGCGACCGTGACGGCTCGCGACTTCGGGTGGATCGGGACGCTCGAGATGGTGGAACGCCTGGAGGCGACGCTCGCGACCATCGGGAGCCTCGAGCGTTTCCGCGGGCACCTGTACAACTGGTACGACACGCGCGACCTGCACCGGCTCGAGCCGGCGTACGTGTCGTCGGTCGACAGTGGCAATCTCGCGGGCCACCTCCTCGCACTGTCCAATGCCTGCCGCCAGATGATCGACCAGCCGCTTCCGGTCGCGGCCGCGCTGGCCGGGATCAGTGACGGGATCGCCTTGACCCGCGAGGCTGCCGGTGCGATCGGCGACGACCGGAGAAGCCAGACGCTCACCCGGCGGCACCTCGACGAAGCGCTGGAGCTCCCGGCAGGGGCAAGTGCCGTCGTCCCCGCGACGCCCGAGGTGTGGACCGCCCGCCTGGGCGAGCTCTCCGCGCACACCCGGACACTGTCGGACGTTGCCGCGGCCCTCACCGCTGAGCGTGGAGAAGGTGCCGACGGCGAGCTGGTGACCTGGGCCGAAGCGGCTCGACTGGCGGTGAGCAGCCATGTTCGAGACCTCGCCCTGCTCCAACCCCCTTCGCAGGCGACCGCCTTCCCGACGATCGCCGAGCTGTCCGATCCGCCGGTCCGCGAACCTGGCGACGGATCGCCTGCCGCGGCGATGCTCGTTCGACGACTCCAGGCGATCGCCGACCAGGCCCAGCAGCTCTTCCGGGAGACGGACTTCAGCTTCCTGTTCGACCCGACCCGCAAGCTCTTCTCGATCGGGTTTCGGGTCCGGGACGGCACGTTGGATCCGAGCTATTACGACCTCCTGGCCTCCGAGGCCCGCCTCACCAGCTTCCTCGCGATCGCCAAGGGAGATGTCGCCCCGGACCACTGGTTCCGACTCGCGCGCCCGCTGACGCCCATCGGCCGAGGCTCCGCCCTGATCTCGTGGAACGGGTCCATGTTCGAGTACCTGATGCCTGCCCTCGTGATGCGTGCTCCCGCCTTCAGCCTGCTCGACCACACGTACCGGCTTGTCGTGGCCCGCCAGATGAGCTATGCCGCCGAGCTCGGCGTGCCCTGGGGCATCTCCGAGTCGGCATTCAACGCGCGTGACCTCGACCAGGCGTACCAGTACGCGAGCTTCGGCGTGCCGGGCCTCGGCCTGAAGCGGGGCCTGAGCCAGGATGTCGTCGTGGCCCCGTACGCGACCGCCCTCGGGGCGATGATCCGGCCCGAGGCGGCGGTTCGGAACTTCGCCCGGTTGAGCGCTGCCGGAGCGAACGGTCTGTACGGCTTTCGGGAGGCGCTCGACTACACGACGCGCCGGCTTCCCGAAGGCGCATCGGTGGCGGTCGTGAAGAGCTACATGGCCCATCACCAGGGAATGGCGCTGGTGGCCCTGGGCAACGTCCTCAACGACCGAGCGATGGTGGAGCGCTTCCATTCCGACCCGATCGTCGAGGCGACGGAGTTGCTGCTCCAGGAGCGGATGCCGCGCGACGTGCTCGTGGCCCGGCCACGCGCCGAAGAGGTGAAAAGCGCCGCCGACGTGCGCGATCTCGTCCCGCCGGTCCTCCGTCGGTTCACCTCGCCGCACGACGCGATCCCACGGACGCACGTGCTGTCGAACGGGCGATACGCGGTGATGGTCACGGCCGCGGGATCCGGCTACAGCCGCTGGGGCGACGTGGCGGTGACGCGCTGGCGCGAGGACGTGACTCGTGACTCGTGGGGCAGCTATCTCTTCCTGCGCGACATGGACACCGGGGCGGTGTGGTCGGCGGGCCATCAGCCCAGCGGCACGGAAGCAGACAGCTACGAGGTCATCTACGCGGAGGATCACGCCGAGTTCTCTCGTCGCGACGGCTCGATCGCGACGGGCTTGACCATCGTCGTGTCGGCGGAGCACGACGCGGAGATCCGCCGAGTGACGCTGACGAACCTGGGCGCGCACGAGCGCCAGATCGAGCTGACGTCGTACGCGGAGATCGCTCTCGCGCCGCAAGCGGCCGATGTCGCTCACCCGGCCTTCCAGAACCTGTTCGTGCAGACCGAGTTCGTCCCCGATATCGGTGCCCTCCTGGCGACCCGCCGTCCACGATCCCGCGACGAGAGGCCGATCTGGGCCGCACATGTCGCGGCGGTCGAGGATGAGACCGTCGGGGTCATCCAGTACGAGACGGATCGGGCCCGCTTCCTCGGCCGGGGCCGGTCGGTCCGCTCGCCGGTGTCGGTCATCGATGGGCGTCCACTCTCGAACACGGTCGGCGCGGTGCTGGATCCGATCTTCAGCCTCCGCTGCCGGGTCACGCTCGTCCCCGGAGCGACCGCCCACGCGATCTTCTCCACGGTCGTCGCCGAGTCACGCGAGCAGGTCCTGGACCTGGCCGACAAGTACCGTGAGTCGGCCACCTTCGAACGGGCGACGACCCTGGCCTGGACGCAGGCCCAGGTCCAGCTCCATCACCTCGGGATCGAACCCGACGAGGCCCACCTCTTCCAGCGCCTGGCCAACCGGGTCATCTTCTCGGACCCGTCGCTACGGCCGGCGGCGAGCCTGCTGGCCCGCAACGACCGGGGAGCACCCGGCCTCTGGGCCCACGGCATCTCGGGCGACCTGCCCATCGTCATGGTGCGGATCGACGAGGAGGACGACCTCGACATCGTTCGACAGTTGCTCCGGGCGCACGAGTACTGGCGGATGAAGCTCCTCGACGTGGACCTCGTGATCCTCAACGAGCATGGCACCACCTACGCCCAGGGCCTCCAGGATTCGCTCGAGACCCTCGTGCGGACGAGCCAGTCCATCCTGGTCCCCGAGGGCCATACGGGCCACGGCGGGGTGCACATCCTGCGCGGCGACCAGCTCTCTACCGACGATCGCACGCTCCTCCAGGCGGCCGCCCGGGCCGTCCTGCTGAGCCGGCGGGGCGGTCTTGCCGACCAGGTGATCCGCCTGGAGCGTCCCGCCGTGAGGATCGCTCCGCCCGCGGCGCCGCCCGGTTCGAGGCAGACCAGGAGCGAGGCGGCCGCGCCGCGTCCTGAGCTGGAGTTCTTCAACGGGCTGGGTGGCTTTGCCGATGGCGGGCGTGAGTACGTCGCCATGCTCGGCCCGGGACAATCCACGCCGGCGCCGTGGTTGAACGTGATCGCCAACGCGTCCTTCGGGTTCCAGGTCTCCGAGTCCGGGTCGGGCTATACCTGGTCCGGGAACAGCCGCGAGAATCAGCTCACCCCTTGGTCCAATGACCCCGTCAGCGACCCGGTGAGCGAGGCGATCTACGTCCGGGATGACGACAGCGGCGAGCTGTGGGGTCCGACGGCGCAGCCGATCCGCTGCGAGGAATCGACGTACGTCGTCCGCCACGGTGCCGGATACAGCCGGTTCGAGCACCTGCACGACGGCATCGCGCTCAACCTCGTCCAGTTCGTCCCGCTCGAAGAACCCCTCAAGATCTCGGTGCTGACCATCGAGAACCGATCCGGGCGCTCCAGGCGCCTGTCCGTGACCGCGTATGCCGAGTGGGCGCTGGGCACCTCACGAGGGGACAGCGGCCCCCGGATCGTGACGGCACTGGAGCCGGAGACCCGGGCGCTCCTCGTGCGCAACCCGTGGAATACCGAGTTTGGCGGCCGCGTCGCCTTCCTCGACCTCGGCGGGCGGCAGACGGCGTGGACGGCCGATCGGACCGAATTCCTCGGCCGCAATGGCGCTCCGGACCGGCCCGCCGGCCTGGACCGCGGATACCGGCTGCGGGGAGCCACCGGCGCGGGCCTGGATCCGTGCGCCGCCCTGCAGACCAGCTTCGAGCTTCCCAACGGATCGCGGACCCAGGTCATCGTGCTGCTCGGCGAGGCGGACGGGGCCACGGCCGCGGCCGACCTCGTCCGGCGCGGGCGAACCGCCGACCACGAGGCGACCCTGCGCAGCGTGGCGAGCTACTGGGAGGATGCCCAGGGCACGGTCCAGGTGCGGACACCGGACCGCTCGATGGATATCCTGCTCAATCGCTGGCTCATCTACCAGACGCTCGCGTGCCGGCTCTGGGCGAGGACGGCGTTCTACCAGGCCGGCGGCGCCTATGGGTTCCGCGACCAGCTCCAGGACGTCATCGCCCTGGTGACATCGAAGCGCGAACTCGCCCGGGAGCATCTGCTGCGGGCCGCGGCACGCCAGTTCGTCGAGGGAGACGTCCAGCACTGGTGGCATCCGCCGTCGGGGCGGGGCGTCCGGACCCGGATCTCGGACGATCGCCTCTGGCTGCCGTACGCGGTCCATCGCTACCTCGCGGTCACGGGCGACACGGCGGTCCTCGACGAGGCTGTCCCGTACCTCGAGGGACCGGAATTGCGGCCTGACCAGACGGACGCCTACTTCCTGCCGGGACGCTCACCGGAGTCGGCTTCGCTGTTCGAACACTGTGCGGCGGCGCTCGACCGGAGCCTCGATGTCGGCGAGCACGGGCTGCCGCTCATCGGGTCGGGCGACTGGAACGACGGCATGAACCGGGTGGGTCCTGAGGGCCGGGGCGAGAGCGTCTGGCTGGGCTGGTTCCTGCACACCGTCCTGGCCGCCTTCACGCCGATCGCAGAGGCCCGCGGCGAGCGTCCCCGCGCGGAGCGCTGGCGGACCCACATGGAGGCGCTCCAGGAGGCCCTCGAGCGCGACGGCTGGGACGGTGACTGGTACCGCCGAGCCTTCTTCGATGATGGCACCCCGCTCGGCTCCGCCATCAACGCGGAGTGTCGGATCGACTCGATCGCCCAATCGTGGAGTGTCCTGTCGGGAGCCGCCGATCCTCCCCACGCGGAGCGGGCGATGGCCGCGGTGGAGGAGTTCCTCGTTCGGCGCGGAGACGGTCTCGTCCTGCTGTTCACCCCGCCGTTCGACCGTTCTGATGTCGATCCGGGCTACATCAAGGGGTATCTGCCGGGCATCCGCGAGAACGGCGGCCAGTACACGCACGGGGCCATCTGGTCGGTCCTCGCCTTTGCGGCGCTGGGCGACGGCGACAAGGCTGGCGAGCTGTTCTCCATCCTGAACCCCATCAACCATGCCAGCACCCGGGCCGGGGTCCAGCGCTACAAGGTGGAGCCGTACGTCATGGCGGCCGATGTCTACGCCGAACCGCCGCACGTCGGCCGCGGCGGTTGGACCTGGTACACCGCGTCGGCGGGCTGGATGTACCAGGCCGGCATCGAGTGGATCCTGGGATTCCGTCTGCGTGGAACGACGCTCCTGCTGGATCCTTGCATCCCTCGCGCCTGGCCGAGCTACGAGATCGACTTCCGCTATCACTCCGCCACGTACCTGATCGCGGTGGAGAACCCGCATGGGATCAGTCGTGGGGTGACATCGTCAGAGCTCGACGGACAGGTGCTCACGGGCGGTGGCGCCGCGATCCCGCTCGCCGACGACGGTGCCACGCACCGGGTCCGGGTCGTCCTGGGCTAGTTGCCGATTTGGGCCCTGGGCCCGCAATGCAGCCCTGCCAGACGGTCATTGACC
>JADGQG010000218.1 GCA_017882025.1 Chloroflexota bacterium | reverse complement strand
CGCGCCCCCGGACCAGGTCACGGCCGCCGTGGCCGCGGCCGGGATCTCGAATGGGAGCACCGTCGTGGTGTACGACGACACGGCCAGCCTGTACGCGGCCCGGACCTGGTGGAGCCTGCGTGCCTACGGCATCGAATCCGTCCGCGTCCTCGACGGCGGGTACGGCGCATGGGTCGACTCGGGCCGCCCGATCAGCCACGCCGCCAACGAGCCGGAACCCGCCGCCTTCACTCCGCGAGCCCAGCTGCGGACCCGGCTGACGACGAGCGATCTTCGCTCCCTCGTCGGGTCGGCCGGGGCCGTCATCCTCGACGCGCGGGCGCCCGCCGAGTACCGCGGCTTCGAGGGAAACGGCCGTCGCCTCGGCCACGTCCCCGGCGCCGTCAACCTGCCGGTCGCGCTCACCACGGAGCCGGGCTCGGGCCGATTCGTCGACGGCGGCAGCCTTCGCGGGCTCATCGATCGCGCCGGCGTGACGTCCGGGCGACGCGTCGTCTGCTACGACGCCTCGGGCATCGGGGCCGCGAAGCTCGCGTTCGTGCTGGCGCTCATGGGCCACGACGACGTGGCGGTCTACGACGGAGGCTGGGCCGACTGGGGCGGCCGCCTGGACCTTCCGGTCGACCGCTAGAACGAGCCGGGCGGCCTCGGACCGGGATCGTCCGGGAGGCCGGGCAGGCGGGTCGGTGACCCAGACGGAGCGGTGCCAGCCAGGTCCGCCGCCGGAATGACCTCCCGGAATGGAGCCAGGATCTGGGCCCGAGCCTGGTTGACCGCGACCATCGCCGCGCTCTGGCGCGCCTCGCCGAGGCGTTCTGACCAGAAGACAGCGTCGGTCACGGGCACGAACTGGGCCTGCAGCTCGGCGAGGGAGTCGCGGAGGCTTCGTTCCGAGAGCAGGTGGAGGTTCCCGATGACGCGGAAGGGCGGGATGGAGACGAGCGCCCGCTCGGAGACCTTCTGCGTTCGAAGCCCGCGCACCGGCTCGATGGCCTGGAGCGAGACCGCGAACAGGATCGAGGCGAGGTTCACCTGGGCGTAGTCGGCGCGCGTCGGACGCTCTCTTGAACCGAGCTCCTCCATCGACACTTCCTCGAGGACGAGAAACCGCTGGTCCGCGTCATTGAGGATGTCCGTCACGCGATGCTGGCGCGTCTGGATCGTCCCGCGCACGACGAACTGCTCCGTGTAGAGCGTCATGGGAATGGTCCGGTAGCTCGATTCGAACACCATCGCCGCAGTGTACGGAGAATGGCGGGCTGGCGAAACACGCCCATCCGGGAACCCGGCTGAGCCGGGGATTCGGCGCCGCTTCACGCTCGCGCGGCGCGCGCGCAACCTCACGTGCGTATATGGACCGATGCGCACATACGCATGGGGCCGATCGGCCCTGCCATTCGGCACCCCTCGGCAGGGTAGGGTTGGCAGGTGAATCCGGAGCGCGACGTTCGGCTGCTGGTGCGTGCGAAGTGGGTCGGCGTCCTGCTTCCCATCGGCCTCATCTGGGGCTTCGAGCTGGCTCGCTACCTCGTCATCGATCCCAGCGTCCCGGCCGACTCCGCCCATGTATTCGCGGCCCTCGTGATGAGCGGCGGGGCGGTCCTCTTCGCCCTGGGCATCTTCGCCATCCTCGATCGCGCCCAGCACCAGCTCGTCGAGACGAACCGGGACCTTGCCGCCACGCATGCCGTTGCCTCGGCGCTCCAGGGCGACCAGGAGCTCCCGGCGATGCTCGCGGCCGCGCTCGATCGCGTGCTCGAGCACACGGGCGCGCTCGCCGGCCAGATCAGCGTCAACGGGCCGGGCGGCCAGCCGCTTGCGGCTCGACGGCCGGGCGACCTCGGCGATAGCACGGGCATGCTGTGGGCCCACGCAATCCTCGACGAGACGCCGGCCGTGGCGGCGCGTCCCGCCCAGGCGCAGCTCCCCGGGGTCGACGCCAGCGTCGTGGACCTCCCGCTGGCCGGCAGCATCGCCACGGTCGGGACGATGCGCCTGATCTTCCACCCGTCGGGCGATCCGGCCATCTCGATGGCGGCTCTCGTGGACCTCGCCGGCACGATCGGCACCGCGGCGACCCTGACCACGACGCTGGCCGACCTCCGCCGCGAGGAGCACGAGCGCGAGGCCCTCCATGCGGTCGCCCTCCAGCTCACCGGGAGCGCCGAGCTGCGCGAGGTCCTTGACACGATCACCCGCCACGCTCGTGAGCTGCTCAGCGCGGAGCGGGCGGTCGCCTGCCTGGCCAATCCCCGCGAGGACGGCCGGACGTACGACTGGACGGATCGCCTGGCGCTTGCCGACGACGGGTCGACCTGCCTGCTGGCTCACAGCGCCGATACCGACGAGGAGCATGAGCACAATTCGGCGTGCCCGATCCAGTACGGGGTGCCGCGAGCGATCGTCCTTGCGCAGCCGATGCGTGGCGCCGATGGCTTCCTCGGCGAGCTGTGCGTGATGCGCACGAACGGGGTCCCATTCGCGGACCGGGAGCGCAACCTCCTGGGTGCGCTCGCCTACATGGCCGCGATCGGGGTGCGGACCGCCCGCCTGCGCGATGCCGAGCACCAGTACACGATCGTCGCCGAACGGGAAAGGATCGCCCGCGAGCTGCACGACACCATCGCCCAGGTGCTCGGCGTGCTCCACCTCGGACTCCGCGGCCTGGTGCCGAGGGTCCGCCTCGTGGCCGGCAACAACGCCGCCACCGAGATCGCCGGGCTGGCAGACATCGCGGACGAGGGCTACAGGGACGTGCGCGAAGCGATCCTGGGCCTCAGCAACTCAGCCGCATCGAGCGAAGGGCTGGAAGGTGCCCTGGGCGCGTACCTTGGCAAGTTCTCCCGCCAGACCGGGATCAAGACGACGCTCGACTGCGACGCTGCAGCGGGTCGGGCGATCACTCCGCGCAGCGAGGTCCAGCTCCTTCGGGTCGTCCAGGAGGCGCTCACAAACGTCCGGAAGCACGCCGGCGCCTACCACGCGGCCGTCAGCCTGGTCGAGGACCACGGCGTGGTGACGCTGGAGGTCACGGACGACGGGTCCGGATTC
>JADGQG010000217.1 GCA_017882025.1 Chloroflexota bacterium | reverse complement strand
GATGCCGATCCCGGGTGCCCCCCAGAAGCGCGGTGTCTGCCTGCAGGTCCGCACGATGACGCCGAAGAAGCCGAACTCGGCCCTTCGCAAGATCGCCCGAGTCCGGCTCACCAACCAGATGGAAGTCACGGCCTACATCCCGGGGATCGGCCACAATCTCCAGGAGCACTCCGTCGTGCTCGTCCGGGGCGGCCGCGTGAAGGACCTCCCGTCCGTCAAGTACCACATCATCCGCGGCGCGCTCGACACGGCCGGCGTCCGCGACCGCAAGCAGGGCCGCTCGAAGTACGGCGCGAAGGCGACCGCAAGCCTGCCAGGCCAGAAGAAGTAGGACCATGCCGCGTCGCGTCAGCATTCCCCGCAAGTCCAAGTACGAGACGATCCCGGCCAACCGGACCACGGCCCGCATCTCCGCGAAGCTCATGATGGACGGCAAGAAGATCCTGTCCAACCGGATCCTCCGCCAGGCGCTCGCGCGCGCCGAGGCGCAGGCTAATCGGCCCGGCCTCGAAGTGCTCGAGACGGCCCTGCGGAATGCGACTCCCATCATCGAGGTCAAGCCGCGGCGCGTCGGTGGTGCCACGTACCAGGTCCCGGTTGAGATCCGCGGCGATCGCCGCCTTTCGCTCGGCGTTCGCTGGCTGGTGCAGGCCGCCCGCAAGCGCAACGGCAAGAGCATGAGTGAAAAGCTCGCCTCGGAGTTCGTGGACGCGTCCAACGGGCTCGGCGCGGCCGTGAAGCGTCGCGAGGACACTCACAAGATGGCCGAGGCCAACAAGGCTTTCAGCCACTTCAAGTGGTAGGCCGGAGACCCTGATCGTGGCCCGACTCTACCCGCTCGCCCGCACCCGGAACATCGGGATCATCGCGCACATCGACGCCGGCAAGACGACCGTCACCGAGCGGATCCTCTTCTATACGAAGAAGATCTACAAGCTCGGCGAGGTCCACGAGGGCGCCGCGACGATGGACTGGATGCCCCAGGAGCAGGAGCGGGGGATCACCATCACCGCGGCCGCCACGACCTGTTTCTGGGACGACCATCGCATCAACATCATCGATACACCCGGGCACGTGGACTTCACGATGGAAGTCGAGCGATCGCTGCGTGTGCTCGACGGAGCGGTCGTCGTCTTCGACGGCGTGGCGGGTGTGGAGCCGCAGTCCGAGACCGTCTGGCGCCAGGCAGACCGCTATCGCGTGCCGCGCATCTGCTTCATCAACAAGCTGGACCGGACGGGCGCCGACTTCTGGCGCTGCGTCGGGATGATCAAGGATCGCCTGGGGGCGAACGCGGTCCCCATCCAGCTCCCGATCGGCGCCGAGAGCAACTTCGCCGGCGTCATCGACCTGATCCGGATGCGGGCGATCCTCTACCGGGATGACCTGGGCTCCGAGATGGATGTCGTGGAGATCCCGGCCGCGTACCTCGAGGACGCGAAGAAGCACCGTGAGCGCCTCGTGGAAGCCGTCGCCGAGATGGACGACGACCTGATGCACAAGTACCTCGAGGGGACGCAGCTCACCGAGGAGGAGCTCGTGCGCGGCCTCCGGCTGGGCACCCTCCAGTACCGGATCGTCCCGGTCCTCACTGGCTCTGCCCTCAAGAACAAGGGCATCCAGCCGATGCTCGACGCCGTCGTCGCCTACCTCCCGTCGCCGCTCGACGTCCCGCCGGTGATCGGCGAGCAGCCGCTGACCCACGCCGAGGTGCTGCGAACCGTCGACGACGGCCAGCCGTTCAGCGCCCTTGCCTTCAAGATTGCCGCCGACCCGTTCGTCGGCAAGCTCGCCTTCTTCCGGGTCTACTCGGGGACGCTCAAGGCCGGCTCGTACATCCTCAACTCCTCGAACGGCAAGAAGGAGCGGATCGGCCGCATCCTCCAGATGCACGCCAACCACCGCGAGGAGATCGACGAGGTCTACGCGGGCGACATCGCCGCAGCCGTCGGCCTCAAGGAGACCTTTACCGGCGACACGCTGGCGGACCCCGACCACCCGGTGATCCTCGAATCGATGACCTTCCCCGAGCCGGTCATCGAGGTGAAGATCGAGCCGAAGACGAAGATGGACCAGGACAAGATGGGCCTGGCCCTCCAGCGTCTGGCCGAAGAGGATCCGACGTTCCGCGTCAAGACTGACCCGGAGAGCGGCGAGACGCTCATCGCCGGAATGGGCGAGCTCCACCTCGACGTCCTCGTGGACCGCATGGTCCGCGAGTTCAAGGTGGCCGCCAACATCGGCAAGCCCCAGGTCTCCTATCGCGAGACTGTCCGGCGCGCGGCCGAGGGGAACGGCCGCTTCGTCCGCCAGACCGGCGGCAAGGGCCAGTACGGGCACGTGGTGCTCAAGCTCGAGCCGGCCGAGAAGGGATCAGGATACGAGTTCGTCGACAAGGTGATCGGCGGGACGATCCCGCGCGAGTACATGCGCGCGATCGACCGCGGCATCCACGAGGCCCTTGATACGGGGATCTACGCCGGGTACCCGATGGTTGACGTTCGCGTCACCGTCTTCGACGGGTCGTACCACGAGGTCGACTCCAGCGAGATGGCGTTCAAGATCGCCGCCTCGATGGCCGTCAAGGCCGCCGTCGAGAAGGCCAGTCCGACGATCCTCGAGCCGCTGATGCGGGTCGAGGTGACGATGCCGGAGCAGTTCATGGGCGACGTGATCGGAGACCTCAACAGCCGGCGCGGCCAGATCGAAGGGATGGACTCCCGCGGGACGACGCAAGTCGTCCAGGGATTTGTCCCGCTGGCGGAAATGTTCGGGTACGCAACGGACCTGCGATCCATGACGCAGGGTCGGGCGAGCTACTCGATGGAGCTATCTCATTACGCCGAGGTCCCCGGCAGCATTGCCGCGGAGCTCGTTCAGAAGTCAAGGGTCTAGCAGAGGCGAAGGTCCGAGGCGGGTCCCGGTGGGGCCCGCTGCGGCGACGAGGAGCCAGGGAGCGCGAACAGCGATGGCGAAGAAGAAGTTTGAGCGGACGAAGCCGCACGTCAACGTTGGCACGATCGGCCATATCGATCACGGGAAGACGTCGCTGACTGCGGCGATCACGA
>JADGQG010000069.1 GCA_017882025.1 Chloroflexota bacterium | reverse complement strand
CCAAGCCGGCGAAGACCGTCCCGGCGACGATCCTCGGCCAAGCGCGACCAGCAACGAGTCGAGGCATCCGAGTTCCTCCCCGACCACTCTCCGCCGGGACTACATCCGGGCCAAGAGCCTGCCGTCGGCACTTTCCACACCTCGGACGCCGCAGCCGGCGTGATTGTTGCCTCGACGGATCCTCGCGGTGGATCTCCCCCGCATATGACGGATAGGCGCGCCCCGTGTATGAACGGCCGCCGACGGGAGCGTGTGATCAGCGAAGGCAGGCGCCGGTGTCGACGGCGGCCGTTCGACCGAGGAGTGGGTTGACGCGGTTCGCCACCGCCAGCGGGTCGAGCGCGTAGCCGACCGCGGCATCGGTCCGGGACTCGGCGAAGACCACGCCGCCCACGGTCCCGTCCCCAAGCAGGAACGGGCCGCCGCTGTCGCCCGGCTCGACGGGCGCGCGCAGCTCCAGGATGTCGCGGATCACCGTGCGGGACGCGTACAGGTCCCGGCCGCGGGCGCGGATCTCCGCGGAGACGGCGGCCGGGATCACCGTCAGGGCGCCGCCGTTCGGGTGCCCGAGTGCCGCCCCAACCGTCCCGCGGCCCGGTGCCGCAGCGGCGAACCGGAGCGGCCGAAACACGAGGTCGGGTGTCCTGACCAGCGCGAGGTCCAGCTCCGGGTCGAAGAAGACGACGATGCCGCGCGCCCGGCGACCTGTCGCATCGGCGGTCACCGTCACGCCGGACGCGCCCGCCACGACGTGGGCGTTGGTCACGATGAAGTTGGGTGCCACGGCGAAGCCCGTCCCGGTGAAGATCAGGCCGCACGCCTGGGTGTCCACCCGGACGACGCTCCCGAGGGCCGCGGCCGCGATCTGCGCCGCTTCCGCGTGGCCGGGGGTGGGGACCGCCGGCGCCGGCTGGGGCTCCAGGCCGCTGAAGACCTGCGGGAGGCCGGACGCGTCGATGAGGCTCCCCAGCTCGCCCGCGACCTCCGACGGCGGCGGGAGAGCGCCCAGCAGGGTCCGCACGGCGACGCTTCGCTGGGCCTCGCGGGCGAGCGACGGGAATGGTCCCGTTGCCAGCAGCCCGCCGATGAGCCAGGCCAGCACGAGCGCCTGGGCGATCCCGAAGAGGGCGCCCAGCACGGCGTCGAGGCGGTTGGCGACGCCCCGGCCCAGTCGATCCCGCAGCCCGGCGCCCAGCGTCGAGCCGATCGCCTCGGCGACCGCGACGATGAGAAACGCGCCGCCGAACGCGAGAAACGCGCGGATCGGGGGGTCGAAGCGGTCGAGGGCGCCGGCGACCGCGGGCACCAGGAAGACCACCGCCGCGATGCCCACCGCGGCGCCCGCCAGGCCGAGCACCTGGGGGAGCGCACCGGACCGCCAGCCGAGCACGGCCGCGAGGAACACGATCGCGACGATCGCAAGGTCGACGATGTTGACGGGGAGATCCACCCGCAGATTGTGGCGCCCGCGACGCCGGCGCGCCATGATTGCCCGGGCGGATCAGGGCGCGATGCGCGCGTGTCGTCGATCGCGGCCTCTCCCCGTCCCGCGGCGGCCCTCGTCGACCCGCCGCGGACCCGTCCGGACAACCATCGAAGGAGCACCTGTCCCGATGTCATGGCACCACCGGCTGGACGTCCTCCGGGCGATCCTCGATGACGGCGCCGTCCCCACGTTCGTCGCGCCCGACCCGGAGACGGCGTTCGCGTTCGTGGCGGGCTGCCGGGACGGCGGGGCGCGCGTCCTCGAGTTCACGAATCGGGGCGAGTTCGCCTACGCGACGTTCGCGGACCTCGCCCGGCGCGTCAGCCGGGAGCTGCCGGACGTGATCCTTGGCGCGGGCACGATCATCGACGCGCCCACCGCGGCGCTCTTCATCGCGGCCGGGGCACGCTTCATCGTGGGCCAGTCGCTCAGCGCGGATGTCGCGCGGCTCTGCAATCGGCGCCGCATTGCGTACATCCCCGGAGCGGGCTCGGCCACGGAGATCGCCGCGGCCGAGGAGCTGGGCTGCGAGATCGTCAAGCTCTTCCCCGCGGCTGCGTTCGACGGGCCGGCCTTCGTGCGCAACTTCCTGGCCCCCAGCCCGGCCTCCCGGATCATGCCCACGAACGTGCTGGCGACCGAGGAGGCGACCAGGGCCTGGTTCGCGGCCGGCGCGGCGTGCGTCGGGGTCGGCGGGGACCTGTACCCCGCGGAGCTGATGCGCGGCGGGGACCGGACGGCGATCGCGGAGCGGACCCGGACTTTCCTGGGCTGGGTGCGGGCGGCGCGGGGCGCGTAGCCCGGGCGGCATGACGCACGGGGCGCGCGGCGCGGCCAGCCGGTTCCACACCCTCGCACGTGCCCGGCGGCAGCCCTGGCTGTCCACCACGCCCGGCTGCCCACGCGACGGCCCGGCGGTGCGATCATTCCCGGCATGCCTGATCCATTCGACTTCGACCGCATGTTGGCCCTCCCCCGCCTGTCATCACTCCGCCTCAGCCCGGACGGCCGCCGCCTCGTCGTCGCCGTAGGCCGGCCCGACGCAGAGGGCAAGAAGATGGCCACCTCCCTCTGGCAGGTCGACCCGGCCGATGCCGTGGCGGCTCGCCGGCTGACGCGCTCCGCCGCGGGCGAAGCGGGCGGGGCGGCGTTCCTGCCCGACGGCTCGCTCCTGTTCACCTCCAGCCGGCCCGATCCGGACGTGAAGCCCGATCCGGACAAGCGGATCCACGCCCTGTGGCTGCTGACGCCGGACGGCGGCGACGCGCGCCTCCTGGTCGCGCCCGAAGGCGGCGTGGACGGGCTGGTGGTGGCGCGACAGGCGCCCGTCGTCGCGTTTGGAAGCGGCCTGCACGTCGGGGCGTCCACGTTCGCCGAGGACGCCGAGCGCGCCAAGGCTCGCACGGATGCCGGCGTGACGGCGCTCCTCTTCGAGGACGACTACCCGGTCCGCCACTGGGATCACTGGCTGGCGCCTCGTCGCCGGCATCTCTTCGCCGCCGAGCTGCCGCCGGGGCCCGAGGCGCGCCTTGCGGGGCCCCGCGACCTGGAGCCGGGTGCCGCCACGCTGGCCTTCGAGGAGACGGGGACCGACATCACGCCGGACGGGCGGACCGTGATCGCGGCGCGCAACGACACGAGCGCGATCCCCGCGATCAGCGAGGACCTGGTCGCGTTCGACGTCGCCACCGGCGAGGCACGCGTGCTCACGCCCGGCGACGCGTGGTACGACGCGCCGGCATGCTCCCCGGACGGGCGCAGCGTAGCCGCGCTCCGCGTCACGCGCGGAAGCCCGGAGACGGCCCAGCGAGCCTGGCTCGTGGTCATCGACCTGGCGACGGGTGAGCAGCGGACACTCGCGCCGGACCTGGACCGCTGGCCGAACGAACCCGTCTGGGCGCCCGACGGCCGGGCGATCTTCTTCACGGCCGACGACGATGGCCACCTGTCGGTCTACCGCGTCGAGATCGTCGGTGAGGGCGAAGGTCGAGTGACCCGCCTGGCATCCGAGGGCGCCTACTCAGACCTGTGCCCGTCGCCGGACGGGATCTCGCTCTATGCCCTGCGCTCGACGCACGCGTCCCCGCCGCGGATCGTCCGGCTGGATGCCTGCGCCGCGGACCAGGACCCGGTCGAGTTCGCGAAGTCGATCGACGAGGGCGGGATCGTGACGCCCGGCCTCGCGGAACGGCTGACCGCCACGGCGGCCGACGGCACCCAGATCGGCTCGTGGCTGCTCCGGCCGGCCGATGCATCGGCGGAGACGCCGGCGCCGCTCGTCGTCTTCGTGCACGGCGGCCCGCTGGGCTCGTGGAATTCGTGGCACTGGCGCTGGAACGCGCACATCCTCGTGGCGCGCGGATACGCCGTCCTCGGGCCGGACCCGGCCATCTCGCTGGGCTACGGCCAGGCGATGATCCAGCGCGGCTGGGTCGACTGGGGCGCCGCGCCCTTCACGGATGTGATCACCGCGGTCGATGGAGCGCTTCAGCGCCCCGATCTGGATGCCTCGCGGACTGCCCTGATGGGCGGCTCGTTCGGCGGCTACATGGCCAACTGGGTGGCCGGGCACACGGACCGATTCCGGGCGATCGTGACGCACGCCAGCCTCTGGGAGCTGCGCGGCTTCCACGGCACCACGGACACGGGGGCATCCTGGGAATACGAGATGGGCGACCCGTATCGCGACCCGTCGCGCTACATCCGCGAGTCGCCGAGCGAGCACATCGCCGCGATCCGGACGCCGATGCTGGTCATCCACGGTGAGCAGGACTTCCGGGTCCCGGTCAGCGAAGCGCTCCGCCTCTGGACGGACCTGCGGCGCCACGGAGTGACCGCCAAGTTCCTCTACTACCCCGACGAGAACCACTGGATCCTGAAGCCGGCGAACGCGCGCCTGTGGTATGCCACGGTCCTCGCGTTCCTCGACGAGCACGTCCTCGGGAAGCCGTTCGAGCGCCCAGCGCTCCTGTAGCCCGAGTGCGGTGGGACGCCGCTCGCTGTTGGAGTAGCCGCGCTTGGCGTAGCCGCGCATGGCGTCGGCGCGCCTACTCCATCTCCATGAACGGCCGTGCGTAGTGGACGACCCCAACGTCGTCCGGCGTCCAGGCGGGCAGCCGGCAGGCCATCCATGCCTCGTCCGGCCACGGCTCGGGCGGGAGGAGACCCTGGGCCCGGGCGGGCCCGAAGCCGAAGCGCGGGTAGTACGTCGGGTGGCCGAGGAGGACGACGGCCGCGGTTCCCTCCCGCCCGCACGGCGGCCACGTCGGGGGAGTTGCCGCGTTCGCCGCGGATCCGAACGACCGCCGGGCCCGGCGGCTCGGGATCGATCATCCCGCCGGTCAGCCCGCCGAGAGCTGCGTGCCGATCCGTGTGTCCACCCGGGCGGGGTGGGCGGTCTCCCACGACTGGATCTCCGCGAGCTTCGCCATGACGTAGCCGATCTCGTCCGTGCCGGCGAGCAGCATCCGCCTGGCGAACGGGTCGATCGTGAAGTCGATCGTCGTGCCGTCCGGCAGGAGGATTCCCTCTTCGGCCAGGTCCACGGTGAGCTGCGCCTGGGGGTCGGCGGCGAGCAGATCGAAGAGCCGGGCGTGCGTGGCCGCATCCACGACCACCGGCAGCACACCGTTCTTGAGCGCGTTGCTGCGGAAGATGTCGGCGAAGGAGGTGGAGAGGATTGTCCGAATCCCCCACGCCGCGAGCGCCCACGGTGCGTGCTCGCGCGAGGAGCCGGCCCCGAAGTTGTCGCCCACCAGCAGGATCCTGCGGCCGGTCATCCCGGGCTGGTCCAGCACGAAGCGGGGCTCCCGGAGCGTCCCGTCCTCGTTGAAGCGCCAGTCACGGAAGAGCGCGTCGGCGAGGCCGGCCTTGTTGGTGACTTTCAGGTAGCGGGCCGGGACGACCTGGTCCGTGTCGACGTTCTCCGCGCCCAGCGGGACGACTCGGCTGGTGAACTGGCGGAACGGCTCGCCCACGTTCAGTTCCCCCCGCCGACCGTGGCCGGCATGTCGATTCCCGGGAGCGTTCGCGGATCCGTCACGACGCCGCTGATCGCGCTCGCGGCCGCGGTCAGCGGCGAGGCGAGGAACGTGCGGCCGCCCTTGCCCTGGCGCCCTTCGAAATTGCGGTTGCTGGTGCTGATCGCGTACTGGCCGGGGCGGAGCTGGTCTCCGTTCATCGCGATGCACATAGAGCAGCCGGCCTCGCGCCACTCCGCACCGGCGGCGCGGAAGACCTCGTCGAGCCCTTCCCGCTCGGCCTGGGCCTTCACCTGCTGGGAACCCGACACCACCATCAGGCGAACTCCCTCGGCCACGTGCTGGCCGCGCAGGATGCTGGCGGCGAGTCGCAGGTCGCTGATACGGCCGTTCGTGCAGCTGCCGATGAAGACCACGTCGACCGGCTGGCCGGCGATGGCCTGGCCCGGCCGGAGGTCCATGTATTCGAGCGCATGCTCGAGCGCGCGACGGGCGCCGGGGTCCGCGGCGCCCGCGGGATCCGGGACGCGCCCGCTCACCGGGATCCCCATCCCCGGGTTCGTGCCGTAGGTCACCATCGGCTCGAGGGCGTCCGCGTCGAGGACGATCGACCGATCGAAGACCGCGCCGTCGTCCGAGGGGAGCGTTCGCCAGCGCGCGACCGCCGCGTCCCAGGCCGCGCCCTGCGGGGCGTGCCGACGCCCGTGAAGGTACTCGAACGTGGTCTCGTCCGGCGCGATCAGGCCGGCTCGCGCGCCGCCCTCGATGCTCATGTTGCAGATCGTCATCCGCTCTTCCATGGAGAGGGCGCGGATGGCGTCGCCGCGGTATTCGAAGACGTGGCCCGTGCCGCCGCCGATCCCGATCCGGGCGATGAGCGCGAGGATGACGTCCTTCGCGCCGACGCCCGGCCGAAGGCGGCCGTCGACGCGCACCTCGTACGTCTTCGGGTCGCGCTGGAGGAGCGTCTGGGTCGCGAGCACCATCTCGACTTCGCTCGTCCCGATTCCGAACGCGAGCGCGCCGAACGCGCCGTGGGTGGCGGTGTGGCTGTCGCCGCACACGATCGTCATGCCCGGCTGGGTCAGGCCCAGCTCCGGTCCGATCACGTGGACGATGCCCTGCGTGTCGGAGCCCAGGGCGTGGAGCGGGATCCCGAACTGGCGGCAGTTGTCGGTGAGCTGCTGGATCTGGGCCGCGGCCATCGGATCGACGATCGGGAGGCCGCGCGGCGTGGTCGGCGTCGAGTGGTCCGCGGTCGCCACCGTCCGGTCCGGCCGGCGCACGGGCAGGCCGCGCTCGCGCAGGCCGGTGAACGCCTGCGGGCTGGTGACCTCGTGCACGAGGTGGAGGTCGATCGCGAGGACGGCGGGCGAACCTTCGTCCTGCGCGACGACGTGGTCGTCCCAGATCTTCTCGACGAGCGTGCGAGGGCGTGGGTCGGACACGGGTCAGGGCTCCGAGTGCGGCGAGCCTGCGTGGGAAGCGGAAGCGTAGCAGAGGGCGGCTCCGAGGCGGCCGATCTTGTCCGAGGCGGCCGATCTTGACGCGTTGACGGGACTTGACGCGTTGACGATCTCGCGAAGCCTGCTATTCTTCGCGAACCGTCGCAGGCGCGGCGGACGGAGCCGGAGCCGCCAGGCACCATGGGCTTGTTCGATCGAAATGGTCGCCGCCCCATCGCCGTCCTCGTGACGAGCGACGGCCGCCGCGTGAACGTACCGCTCGACGACCTCGAGACCGATTCCGGCCGGGTATCGCTCCGCTCTCTTCTCCTCTCCCTTCTTGGCCTTCTGGGCCTTATTAGCGGCTCCCGGCAGGAGCCTGGAGGACGAAGGACGGAGCGCTGAGGCGTAACGCCACCGAACCAACAGGACCCTCGCCGGGAGACCGGCGGGGGTTTTTCATTGCCGGCCGGACGGCATGCAGGAACCGGCTGCGAGATCCACGGAGGACGCGACGACCATGGCGATGACGAAGGGCGACGGCGCCACGGGCCCAGCGGCGGGCCGCGGTGCGGGACAGGTGTCACGTGTCGCGGAACCGGCACCGGCCGGCGCACGGGTGCCGGACGCTGCCGGTCCCGCGCCGGGGGAGCGGCGAAGCCACGTCCCCGGGGCCGGCACTCCCGCGGCCGAGGCCGTGGAGCGTGCCCGCCGCGAGATGCTTCACGAGGGCAATCGGGCGCACCGGGAGGCAGCCGATCGCCGCGAGCGCCGGGCGCGCATCGGTGCCGACGTGGTCTGCGAAGCCATCCTCCGGCAGGGCGTGGACGTGCTGTTCGGGTATCCGGGTGGGGTCATCCTTCCCCTTTACGACGTCCTGGGCGACCACCCAGCCCTCCGCCACGTCCTGGTCCGGCACGAGCAGGGCGGCGCCCACGCCGCCGACGGGTACGCGCGGGCGACCGGCAAGGTCGGCGTCTGCCTGGGCACTTCCGGCCCGGCGGCCACGAACCTCGTCACCGGCATCGCCACCGCGCAGCTGGACTCCATCCCGATGGTCGCGATCACCGGCAACGTGCCGGGCGCGCTGATCGGGAAGGACGCGTTCCAGGAGATCGACATCACCGGGATCACGCTCCCGATGACGAAGCACAACTACCTGGTCAGGGACGCGGACGACCTGCCCCGCGTCCTCGCGGAAGCGTTCTACATCGCCCGGACCGGCCGGCCCGGACCTGTCCACGTCGACATCACGAAGGACGCCCTCCAGCAGGAGACGAACGCCCCGCACCCCTCGGACGAGGAGATCGCCGCCGGCCTGCCAGGCTTCCGCCCCAACCTCGACGGCCACCCACGACAGCTCCGCCTGGTTGCGGAGGAGATCGCCCGCGCGAAGCGGCCGATCATCTTCGCCGGCCACGGCGTGCTGATCGCCGACGCGATGACGGAGCTTCGCGAGCTCGCCGAGCGGACCCAGATCCCGGTGGCCTGGACGCTCCTTGGGATCGGTGCCCTTGACGAGACGCACCCGCTCGCGTACGGCTACATGGGGATGCACGGCTGGAAGCATGTCAACCGGGCGATCCAGTCGGCCGACCTGATCCTCGCGTTCGGGATGCGCTTCGACGACCGGGTGACCGGCAGCGTCAAGACGTACGCCCCGTACGCCCGGATCGTCCACGTCGACATCGACCCCGCCGAGATCGGGAAGAACGTGGCCGTGGAGGTCCCCGTGGTCGGGGACGCCAAGCGCGTCATGGCGGCGCTCCTCGCGTTGCTCCCCGTGACGGACCCGGCGTCGCGGGCCGACTACCACGCGCAGCTGGCGGAGTGGCGGCGTGAGTCGCTGGCCGGCAGCTGGCATGGCTCGGGCGCGTCGCGGCCCGGGTACCTGACCGCCGACTTCGTGATCGAGCAGATCGGCGACGTGACGCATCACGACGCGACGATGGTCGCGGACGTGGGCCAGAACCAGATGTGGACGGCTCGATACGCTGGGTACCGGCGGCCCCACAGCCACCTGTCGTCGGGCGGCCTGGGGACGATGGGGTACGCGGTCCCAACGGCGATGGGCGCCGCGCTGGGCCGGCCGGACAAGTCGACCTGGGCGGTCTGCGGCGACGGTGGCTTCCAGATGACGATCCAGGAGCTGGCCACCCTGGTCCAGGACCGGATCCCCGTGCGGATCGCCCTCCTGGACAACAAGAAGCTGGGCATGATCCGGCAGTGGCAGGAGATCTTCTACGCCGGGAACTACCACTCGTCCAGCCTGTTCGGGCCGGACTTCCTGAAGCTCTGCGAGGCCTACGGGATCCCGGCCTGGAAGGCGACCTCGCCGGAGGAGGTCCGCCCCGCGATCGAGGCGGCCGAAGCGGTGGATGGCCCGTCCTTCGTCTGGTTCGAGATCGCGGAGGAGCAGAACGTCTTCCCGATCATGCCGGCCGGCAAGGGCCTCTCCGACCTGATCGAGAAGTGGGGA
>JADGQG010000216.1 GCA_017882025.1 Chloroflexota bacterium | reverse complement strand
GCGGTGCGTGACCTTCCCCTCGAGCAGGTGTGAGTTCATGCGGCTCGCTCCGGCGCGGCCGACGACAGCATCGCGGCGGCCTCGTAGCCCGAGCGACAGCCGTCCTCGTGGAAGCCGTAGCCGAGGTGCGCCCCCGCGTAGTACGTCCGTCGATGGCCCTGCAGCGCCCCGACGGCGCGCTGGGCCCGGAGCGTCCCGAACGTGTAGAGCGGATGGCTGAACTCGCGCGCCACGATCACCCGCTCGGGCCGGACGCGCGAACCCGGATTGAGCGACACGAAGTACTGCTCGGGGCCGGGGAGCGACTGCAGGCGGTTCATGTGGTAGGTCATCGTGACGGCACCGCCGCGCCTCGCACAAGACGCCTGTTCCACGTTCCAGGACGCCCACGCGCCCGGTCTCCGCGGCATCACGCGATCATCCGTGTGGAGCACCACGTCGTTCGGGGTGTAGTCGAAGCCGGCCAGTGCCGCCCGCTCCGCGTCGTCCGCATCCCCGAGGGCGCGCAGGGCATCGTCCGCGTGCGAGGCGAGCACGACCGCGTCGAAACGCTGCGGCGGGCGGCGCGCGGTCCGGATCGTGACGCCGGCCTGGTCCCGGCTGACGCCGAGCACCGGGTCGTCGGTGCTCACGGCATCCGCGGGCAGGGCCGCGATGATCCGCGCCACGTACTCGTGGGAGCCGCCGCGGATCGTTCGCCACTGGGGCGCGCGGCCCAGGCCGATCAGCCCGTGGTTGTCGAGGAAGTGGAGCAGGTGGTCCAGCGGGAACTCGAGCGCTCGCTGCGGGGCGGTGGACCAGACCGCCGCGGTGATCGGGACGAGGAAGTGATTTCGGAAGCCCGCGCCGTAGCCGCCGGCGTCGAGGTACTCGCCCAGCGTCAGGCCGGTCGGCGGGTTCATCTCGAGGATCCGTCGCGCGTCCGCGTAGAAGCGGACGACGTCCGCGAGCATCCGCCAGTGCGCCGGGCGGGCCGCCGACGTCGGCGTGGCGAACAGGCCGCGCGCACCGCGCGAGCTGAACTCGACGCCGCAGTCGCGACAGGCCGAGCCCAGCGACATGTCACTCGGCTGCGTCTCCACTCCCAGCTCGTCGAGGAGGGCGACAAATCGCGGGTACGTCCGCTCGTTGTAGACGATGAACCCGGTGTCCACGGGTACCGGACCGTGGCCCGTCGGCACGACGACGGTCCGGACGTGACCGCCGACCGCCGGCTCGCGCTCGAAGAGGCGGACCTGCTGTCCGTCCCGGTGGAGCGCATAGGCGGCGGTCAGCCCGCTGACCCCGGACCCCACGACGGCGACCTTCATCGGAGCGACGTGGCCGCGCTGGTGTGCGCGGGGTCGCGCTCGACGGCCCGTGCGTCCAGCGCCCGCCGCATCCCGTCGAGCGCCTCGTGCGCAAGCTTCGCAAAGGCCCTGCCCAGGAAGGGCTGCGCGAGCCGCGGCAAGCCGCCGAGCCGGATGTCCGCCGTATAGTCGATCCGGGTTCCCGTCCCGGCGGGCTCGAAGCGGATATCGTCGGCCGCGAAGACCCCGGGACCCGTGCCCGTGAGCACCACCCGGCGGGGCGCTTCGAACGTGGTGATCCGGTACTCCATCGGGGTGACGCGTCCGCGCATCCGAACGCCGAGCCGGTACCGGGCGCCGAGCCCGGTCGGCCCCGCCTCGATGGACTCGGAGGTGGCAACGCCGGGGTCCCAGTGCATGGCGTTCGCGAAATCGGCGACGAACGCGAACGCGGCATCCGGCGGCAGCCGAGTTTCGATCTGTTGGTGCAACCTGGTCATGGTCGACTCCGATGCGGGTGGTCAGGTCGGCGCTCGGGTCCCGGAACGGCATCCGCCGCCCGGATCACAGCCACCACCTGGAGGGTGCTTCATGGATCTCGCGTCACTGATCGACGATGGCCTCGAGGTTTCGATCGTCGGCAGCTTCTCCCGGGTGGGAATCGCGCTCCGTCGACAACTATTCGGATGGGAGCCGCTGCCGGATGGCGCGCTCGAGGGCAGGACGGTCCTCGTGACCGGCCCCACGTCGGGGCTGGGGCGGGCGGCGACCGATGCGCTCGCGGCGCTCGGCGCGAGGATCGTCCTCGTCGGCCGGAGCGAGGAACGTCTCGCGGCCGTGCGGGATGCCCTGGTGGCCCGCCACGGCGAGGACCGCTTCCCGATCGTCGTGGCCGACATGGGATCCCTCGACTCGGTCCGCGACGCCGTGCGCCGCGTCGAGGCGACCGAGGCGAGGCTCGACGTGCTGATCGACAACGCGGGGGGGATCTTCCCCGAGCGGCACCTGGGCCCGGACGGGATCGAGGCGACCCTGGCCGTCCTCGTCGTCGGGCCGTTCGTCCTCGTCTCGGGGCTTCTACCTCTGCTTCGGCGCACGCCGGGCTCGAGGGTGATCTCCGTGACGTCCGGCGGCATGTACAGCCAGAAGCTGGACCTCGACGACCTGCAATCGTCGGGCGGACCGTTCTCCGGCTCCCGGGCCTACGCTCGCGCGAAGCGCGCCCAGACCGCCCTCGTTCGCGAGTGGGCGCGCCGCCTGCGCGGGACCGGCATCACGTTCTGCGCGATGCACCCGGGCTGGGCCGACACGCCGGGCCTGGCGGAGACGCTGCCCGGCTTCTACCGCGCGATGCGGCCGCTCCTCCGAACGCCCGCCGAAGGGGCGGACACCATCGTCTGGCTCGCCGCGGAGCCGGCCGGGGCTGCGACGAGCGGGGCGCTCTACCTGGATCGACGGCCGCGTCCATTCGACCGCGTCCCTGCCACCCGTCTCGGCGCCGCCGATCGCCGCCGCCTGTGGGATGCCGTGGTCGGACTGTCGGGCGCGCCCGATCCCGCGCCGGATGGTCGAGCCGGACGTCCCGCGCCGGAAGGTTGACGCCCCGCCCGCGCCTCAGGGGATCGGGGCGAGGTCGAAGAGCGTGCTCCGCATCATCGGGTCGCCCGTCGGGCGGCCGCCGTTGAACGCCGCGATGAAGACCGTTCCCGAGACCGTCTTCGTGCCGGCCGAGCCGACCAGCGTGACGCTGACGAGGCGGCCCGAGACCCCGCGGTCGTGGAGGTCG
>JADGQG010000215.1 GCA_017882025.1 Chloroflexota bacterium | reverse complement strand
GCGCTCCTCGCCGCGCGGCCGACGACCACCGATGGCCGGGCCGTCCAGGACCTCCTGCGGTCGTGGGATCGGCGCTGCGACATCGACAGCCGGGGCTGCAGCGCCTACGAGGTGACGGAGTGGCGCCTGATGCGGGCCGTCTACGACCCGTGGCTCGGGGCCCTGGCGCCGCGCTACCTGGGCTCCGACCAGTCGAGGACGGCGCTCCGCGCCTTCCTCGCGGACCCGAAGGCCGTCTTCTGGGACGACCCGAACACGCCTGCCGTGGAGACGCTCGACGGCCGTCTTTCGGGCGCCCTCGACGCGGCCGGGAGCGAGCTGCGCGCTGCGCTGGGCGACCCGAGCCGCTGGGCCTGGGGACGCCTTCACCGGACGACGTTCCGGGAGCTGACGCTCGGGGAGAGCGGGATCGGGCCGCTCGAGGCGTACTTCGACATGGGCCCGTACGGGGCGCCCGGGACGAGCGATGCCGTCAACAGCATCACGACCACGCTCGGGGCCTGGTATCCCGACCCGAAGGTTCCCGGCGCGAAGCCGGGCACGCTCTTCGACGCGTTCGCGGCCTCCACGATCCCGTCCTACCGCCTGGCGATCGACATGGGCGACCTGGACGGGGCGCGGATCATCCAGACAACCGGTCAGAGCGGCAACCCGCTGGACCGCCACTATGGCGACCTGATCGATGACTGGCTGGCAGGGCGGACGCTGCCGTTCCCGTTCACGCCGGACGCCGTCCGTCGCGGCGCGACCGCGACGCTGCTCCTGGCACCGTGAGCGGGGCCGCGCAACCGTCGCCGGCCGGTGCGTGCGGGCGGCGCCGAACCTACCCCGGGAACTCCAGGATCAGCCGGCCGTCCGCGACGGTGACCGGGTAGACCGCCAGCGGCTCGTCCGCGGGCGGATCCAGTGCCTCGCCCGACGTGAGGTCGAACCGCGACAGGTGGAGCGCGCAGGTCAGCGAGCCGTCGGTGAGGAATCCCTTGTCCAGCTCGAAGTACTCGTGGCTGCAGATGCCCTGGACGGCGTGGTAGGCACCGTCGACGTTCACCACGAGGACGGGCTCCGTGCCGTCCACCCAGGTCATCAGCATCGTCCCGGGCGCCACGTCCCCCGCAGCACCCACGTCCAGCTGGCGCATCAACGTGCGCGCCCCACGCGCGGGCCGGTACTCACGCGGCCGGCGCGTCCTCGTCGCGGCGCTGCGCCCACTTCGCCTCCAGGAGCCCCCAGAGCCGCTCGCGCTCGGACTCGAGCGGGACGCGTGCCACGACTGGCTCCAGGAAGCCGAGCGTGATGAACTTGCGGGCTTCGTCCGGGGTGATCCCGCGGCTCTCCAGGTAGAAGAGCTGGGCCGGATCGATGGGGCCCACGCTGCTGGCATGCGCCGCCCGCTTGCAGTCCGGCTGGTCGATCTCCAGCGACGGGACCGTCACCGAGCGGCTCTTCCGGTCCAGGATCATCCCGAACTCGCCCAGGAAGCTGTCCGTTCCGCGGGCCGTCTGCTCGATCCTGATGAGGCCCTTGATATAGGCGCGGCTGCCCTGCTGGAGGACCGCCTTGCTGAGCAGATTCCCGGTCGTGTCCTCGCCCACGTGACGGGTGTACGAGGTGAGGTCGAAGAGCTGGTCCGTGCCGCCGAAGACGATCTCCACCTGTTCGACGGAGCTCCCCTGCCCCATCAGCCGGTTGTCGATCCGCGACCGCACGATCCGCGCGCCGAGCTGCGCCAGGGCAAGCTTGAGCGTGGCGCCGCGACCGAGCGTCGCCGCGCGCTGGTGGAGAAGCGTGGTGGCGAGCGGCAGGTCCTGGATCGACGCGAACGAGAGCGTTGCGCCCGCGCCCAGGTGGATCTCGCTCGTGGCGCCGACCAGGCCCTGTGGGACGGGTTCGCCCGCCGCGCACGCGATGGCCGGACCCGGCGCCACCTGGTCCTCGATCACGGAGGCCGACGCGTCGATCCCGATGCGGATGATCGTCCGGCCCAGCAGGGCGCGCTCCGGCGTGCCGGCCGCCCAGCGGAGGAGGATGGGGCGTTCAACGTGCACGCCGTCCGGGACGTGGAGGTGGATGCCCTGGCTCCAGAAGCCGCGGGAGAGGGCGGCCAGCTTCTCGTCGGTCGGAAGGGGCGTCGCGAGGAGCGCGTCGCGGATCCCGGCGGCGTCGCGCGCCACGGCCGCGCCGAGCGTCTCGAGGACCACCCCGCGCGCGGCGAGGTCCGGCTCCAGCGCGAGCCGCACGACCACGTCGTCGCGCAGCTCGATGACGCCCGCCGCCCCTTCAGGCAGGGACGCGTCCGACCCGGCCGCCGGCTCGTCGGCCCCCCGCAGGAACGGCCGCGCGCCGGACAGGTCGGCGGCCCGGAAGTCCACGTACCCGGTGTACAGCTGGTTCGACTCCACCGGGAGCCGCGCGAAGTCGGCTGCGGCCGCGGTGCGATCCTCGCGCAGCCAGGCGGGCTCGCCACGCTCCTCGCCCAGCGCGGCCGCGAGCGCCGCATCGGCGAACGTGAACGGAAGCTCCGCCGGCGCGCGTCGCGAGCGAGCCGGCGAGATGCCGGGCCGCGGAGCCGGAGTCGCCGCCGGCGTGAGGGCCACCGGCCCGAGGGCGGCTGTCGCCCCGTCCGGGGTCGAGGCTTCCGCGCTCGCCTCGGTGGAAACCGTCATCCGAGGGAACCCTCCATCTCCATCTTCACGAGGCGGTTGAACTCGATGGCGTACTCCATCGGGAGCTCCTTCGTGAAGACCTCCAGGAAGCCCTGGACGATGAGGTTGGTCGCCTCGTTCTCGGTCAGGCCACGGCTCATCAGGTAGAAGATCTGGTCCGCGCTCACCTTGCCGACGGTGGCCTCGTGGGTCATCGTCGTGTCGTCCTCCTGGATGTCGATGTACGGGTAGGTATCCGATCGGCTCGCCTCGTCCAGGAGAAGCGCATCGCAGCGGACGCTCGCCACCACGCCGGTGGCACCCGGCGCCACCTTGAGCGTCCCGCGGTAGGTCGCCCGCCCGCCGTTCTTGCTGACGGACTTGCTGACGATCCGGCTGCGCGTGTTCGGGGCCAGGTGGACGGCCTTCGCCCCGGTGTCCTGGTGCTGGCCCTGCCCGGCGAACGCGACGCTGATCACCTCGGCCG
>JADGQG010000068.1 GCA_017882025.1 Chloroflexota bacterium | reverse complement strand
AGAGGAGCCGTGGCCCGAGGTCCTGCGGATCCAGGTCCCGCCTGACTGGCCCAGCGGCATGTACGTGGTCGTCCTCGAGCCGACGGCAGGGACCGCCGGCTCGGCGGTCTTCATCGTCCGGCCGGGCGCGGTAGCGCCTGCGTCGGTGCTCTACGTGAACGCGGCCGCGACGTGGCAGGCCTACAACCACCACGGCCCGTCGTTCTACGGGACGATCCCGGCCGGCCAGTTCCACGGCCTGACCGGCGAACGGGCCCACGAGATCAGCTTCGACCGGCCATACTCCGAGGCCGGCGGGGCCGGCTACTTCCCGCGCTGGGAGGCCGCGTTCGTCCGCTGGCAGGAGCGCCACGGCCGCGACGTGGCGTACTGCGCCGACATCGACTTCGAGATGCACCCTGAGATCGTGGGCGGCCGCCGACTCCTCGTCTTCGCGGGCCACCACGAGTACTGGTCCCGACCGATGCGCGACACGCTGGAGGCGACGCTGGCGACCGGGGCGAGTGCCGCATTCCTCGTCGCCAACAGCATCTACTGGCAGATGCGGCTCGAGCCATCACCGCTGGGGCCCGACCGCCGGATGATCTGCTACAAGTCGACGACCAAGGACCCGATCACGGCGACGAACCCCGAGCTGACGACGTGCTACTGGCGGCAGGCGCCCGTGAGCAAGCCGGAATCGCTGGTCATCGGCCAGATGTACGGCCACGCGGTCCGCAGTCCCGCCGACTGGATCGTGGTCAATTCCGGCCACTGGCTCTACGAGGGGACGGGCGTCCGCGACGGAGACCGCTTCGTGAGCCTCGTCGGACAGGAATACGACACGCTGCACCCGGCCGACTCGCCGCCGGGCATCGAGGTCTGGGCGCAGAGCCCAGTCGTGACGCCCCAGTCGGGAGTGGACCCCACGGGTCACCCCACGGTGCACACCGCGACCGTCTACACGACACCGGCGGGCGGCACTGTGGTCTCTGCGGGTACGTTCCAGTGGAGCTGGGCCCTCGACGACTTCGGCACGCACACGTACCGCGGCCGCACCACGCCCACCGATGCACGGGTGGCGCGCGTCACGACGAACATCTTCGACCGCCTGGGCGACGGCGGCCACTGACTGCGCGGGCCACCGCGTCGCGGCGCGGGTGACCGTCGTCCGGTCGTCGTCCCGTGCGCGGCGGCCGTGCCGAGACGCACCCTGCCGTGCCGAGACGCACCCTGGCCGGGGCGCGTGTTCGCCCGGTGTACCATCCCGGCATGCTCGACCACGAAGAGAAGTTCCTGTTCAAGGAAGAGATCGGCCACCTTGGGACCGCGATGGCGGACACGGCGGTCCTGGACAACGTCGAGGATCTCCTCACCGACGTCATCACCAGCCCGCGGTTCGATTCCGAGGTCTTCACGCTGGAGCGATCGCTCCAGGTGATGCTCGGCGCGCGCGCCGGCAGCACGCTGGTCGGCCTGTTGACCGTGACGCCCGAGGTCTTCGACGAAGTCGCCGAGGTCCGGATCTCTCCCGAGGTGCACGAGCGGCTCGTGGCGTGGCGGGCCCGCTTCGGCCTCGCGATCGACAACGCCCTCAACTACCTCAACAACCCGGATGGGATCCAGGGCCACACGTTCGCCACGCAGATCGCCCACATCGAGGACCGGCGTGTCCTCCAGGGCCGCCTGACGCTGGTTCGCTACAACAACGAGCCGCAGTTCTTCGTCGCGGATGCAAGCGTCTTCCTGGGCCTCGTCAGCGATGTGCTGGAGCGGCTGGGCCCGTACCTCGAGCCGGACGCGGTCGATCCGGAGACCATCACGCGTCTCAAGGAGGCGATCGCGCTCGTCGAGCGGAAGACGACGCCGCGGGGATGAGCCGCCGCAGCGGGCAGCGCACGACTCGGCGTCGACGACGCCAGCGCCCCGGGACCGCGGCGCCGCCGTCCACGGGCGTGACACGGCGGAACCGCCGCCTCGCGTTCGTCCTCCTCGCCGCGTTCGCGTTGATCGCGCTCGCGGTCCTCGCGAGTCCGTTCGCGACCGCCCCGGTGCGCCCGTAACGGACGCTCCCCGGCAGCGGTGTGCGCCACCTGTACCTCGCTGCCACCGGCCAGAACCGCGGCAAGACGACCGCCTCGCTGGGCCTGGTCCACGCGTTGATCGAGGCCGGCCTCCGGACGGGCTTCACCAAGCCGGTCGGCCCACGCAGCGGCTCGGTGCGGGCGCTCGTGGGCAACCTTTCCGATCTCGCGAGATCCAAGCTTGACGCCGCCCGGGCGCTCGCCTTATTGTTATCACTATCGTGAATGATAACAAATCAACCACCACGCCAGCTCGGACGCACGGCCCCGACCTCATCCTGCATCCCATCCGGATGCGCCTCATCGTCGCTCTCGCGGCGGGCGCCCCGATGACCGCGGCAGAGCTCCAGGCACGCATGCCGGACGTGGCGCCCGCCACGCTCTATCGGCACCTCAACGTTCTCGCGCGCGGCGGAATCCTCGCCGTGGCGGAGGAGTCACAGCCACGCCCGGAGAAGCGCCGCACGCGGGGCGCGGTCGAGCGCCACTTCGTGCTCCATCCCGGAGCCGCCTCGGTGAGACCGGCCGACCTCGCGGCGGCCACGCCGGATGACCACGTGCGGTGGTTTGCCTCGTTCCTCGCCAGCCTCCTGGGTGCGTTCGGTCGGTACGTCGCGGCCGGCGCTCCGGACCTGGTCCGGGATGGCGTCGGTTACCGAGAGGTCGTCCTCCAGCTCAGCGACGCGGAGCTCGTCCAGATGAGCGTCGCCCTCAACGCGGCCCTCATGCCCTTCGTGGTGAACCCTCCGGGTGATGGGCGGACGGCCCGTCTCTTCGCCACCGTCCTTCTTCCCGCCGACCCGACGCCGGCGGGCCACGCGACAGGGAGCGCCGAATGAACACGGGCCAGATCCTTCTCCTCGTCCTCCCGATCGCCATCCTCGAGCTCGCCCTGCTTGGCCTGGCGATCCGGGACCTGCTCAAGGACGAGCGCCATGTTCGCGGCGGCAACAAGGCCCTGTGGGCGCTCGTGATCGTGTTCATCAGCCTGCTCGGGCCCATCGTCTACTTCGCGATCGGCCGGGAGGACGTGTGACCGCCCTCGCGCCCGCGCCCGGCGAGGTCAGCACCCGCGGGCTCACCAAGCGCTACCGGCTCGACGTCGCGCTCGATCACCTCGACCTCGACGTGCCCGCCGGCTGCGTCTTCGGCTTTCTCGGGCCGAACGGCGCGGGGAAGACCACGACCCTCCGCCTCCTGACGGGCCTCTCCCGGCCCACGGCGGGGAGTGCCACGGTCGCCGGGATCGACGCGACGACCGGCGGCCGCGCCCTCGCCGAGCGCATCGGCGCGCTCGACCAGGACCCGCGCTACTACGGGTGGATGAGCGGGCGCGAATTGCTGACATTCGTTGGCCGGCTGTACGGGCTCGACGGCATGGCCCTGCGCACGCGCGTCGACGAAGTATTGGAGACGATCGGCCTGGTCGACGCAGCGAAACGCCGGATCGGCGGCTACTCGGGCGGGATGCGCCAGCGCCTCGGGATCGGGCAGGCGATGCTCCCGCGGCCAGCCGTCCTCTTCCTCGACGAGCCGGTCAGCTCGCTCGACCCGGCTGGACGGCGCGACGTGCTGGAGCTGATCGGCCGCCTGCGCGGCACGTGCACGGTCTTCATGAGCACGCACATCCTCAACGACGTCGAGCGGGTCTGTGATCGCGTCGGAATCCTCGATCACGGCCGCCTGGTGACCGAGGCGCCGATGGACGAGCTGCTTGCGAGCCACGCCCGACCGATCCTGGAGCTCGACCCGGAGCCCGACCAGGAGGCGGCGGTCGCCGCGCTGGCCGCGACGGTGCGCGGGCAAGCATGGACCCGCGACGTGCGCGTCGAACACGGCCTGATCCGGGTGTTCGTGACCGACGCCGAACGCGCCGCGGCCGAGGTGCTGCCGCTCGTTGTCATGTCGGGGGTCCGGCTGGCCCGCTTCGAGCGGGTTCGGCCGACCCTCGAGGACGTCTTCCTGGCGCTCGTCGGGACGGCCGGGGAGATACGGGCGTGAGCGCCTTCGGCGGATTCCGACTGCTGCTCGGCAAGGAGGTGCGCGAGCAGGTTCGCACGCTTCGACTGGTTGTCGTCGTGGCGGTCCTCGCGACGTTCGGCGCCATGTCGCCGCTCCTCGCGAAGCTCCTGCCCGACATCATCAAGATGGCCGGCACGCAGGCCGCGGGCTTCACGATCACGATGCCGCCGCCGACCACGGCCGACGCCGTCGCGCAGCTCGTGAAGAACCTGGGCCAGTTCGGCGCGCTGATCGCGATCCTCGTCAGCATGGGCGCCGTGGCGACCGAGAAGGAGCGCGGGACGGCGGGGTTCGTGCTGACGAAGCCGGTCGGGCGCGGCGCGTTCATCATGGCGAAGGCGGTGGCGATCGCGCTGCTGCTGGCGGCCGGGATCGCGGCGGGGTACGCGCTCGCGTGGCTGTACACCGCTCTGCTGTTCGAGGCGCTGCCCCTCCCCGGGTTCGTGGCGAGCGGCGTCGTGCTGTGGCTCTCGCTGCTCGTGATCGGCGGCGTGACGTTCCTGTTCTCCGTCCTGGCGCGGTCGTCGCTCGTCGCCGGGGGCGCGGGCTTCGTGGCCTTGATCGTGGCGGGAACCGTCTCCGCGATCCCAGGGATCGGCGCCTACGCCCCGACCGGGCTCTCCACGCCCGCCGTGGCGCTTGCGTTGGGCCTGCCGCCGGGCGGCGACCTGGGCGGCCCGATCCTGGTCAACCTGGCCCTCATCTGTCTCGCGGTTGGCATGGCGGGGATCGCCTTCCGTCGGCAGGAGATCTGAGGGCCCGCTGTCACGCCTCCGCGACGGGCGGAATGGCCGTGGGGGGAAGTGCTGCGCGGCGGAACCGCCGGACCACGACGATCGCGATGAGAGCAAGCAGCCCCACGACCAGGAGGATCGGCAGCCAGACGACCAGGAGCCAGATCCCGGCACTGGCGAGCCCCTGGCCCAGGCCAACGAGGGCCGCGGCGGCCTGATCGACCTCCCGGGCGGGATCCCAGCCCTCGCGCACCTGGGTGACGGCCACGGCCGGCGGCGGCGTGAAGTTAACCGTGAGCGTCGCGAGCGCGGCCTGGTTCTCCAGGGTCTGCTTCTGGGCCGTCAGCTCCTCGATCTGCTGCCGGACGCCCGTGAGCTGCTCCTGCACCGCCAGGACGTCCGGGATCTTCGTAGCCTTCTCCATGATCGCCTGGAGGGCGCTCTCGGTGACCCGGAGGTTGGCGAGGCGGGCGCCCAGGTCGACCACCTGGGCCGTGACTTCCTGGCTTGACGTCTGCTCGCTGAGGACCTTGACGCTGAGCTTCCGAAGCGCATCGAGCGTGTCGGTCCAGCGCGCCGCCGGGATCCGGAACATGACGCTCGCGGAGGCCTTGTCGGCGTCGCCGCTGCGCTGCGAACCTGCGACGTACCCGCCGACGGCCGTGACCGCACTCGACGCGTCGCGGATCGCCGCCTCGAGATCCGCGACCTGCAGGTCCAGCTGGCCGGTGCGGACGATGAGCGGGCCGCTCGCATCCGGCACGCTGGAGCCACCCTGCGCAGTGACGCCTCCCTTGTCGGACCCCGTGGCCTCGTTGGGGGTCGACGCCGCAGCGCTGGGCATCGCGGCTGGGGCCGCGGCCGCCCCCCCCACGGGACCGCCGACGGCGGAGAGGGAGCTGCTGGCCGAGCCGCTGCAGCCGGCGGCGAGGAGCGCTGCGATGACGAGGAGGCTGCCGAATCCGATGGCGATGCGCGTCCCCGCGAGTTCCTGGACGCTCCGATGAGCCATCACGTTACCCCACGACTGCTGGATGGCGGCGCGAGGGTGCGTCGCTCTCACCGGTGACGCCGCGTGGTGTCGCCGGGTTCCATTCCGTCAGCCGAGGCGGATGTTGTCGATGAGGCGAGTGGCGCCGAACCGCACCGCGAGCGAGAGCATCGCGGGCCCCTCGATCCGTTCCAGCTCGGCCAGCGTCGCGTCGTCGGCGCAGGAGATGTACTCCACATCCGCGCGCGGCTCCGTGGCGAGGACGTCGCCGACGCGGCCACGGATGACGGCCGCGTCGCGCTCGCCGGACGCCCACGCGGCCCGCCCGGCGAGCAGCGCGCGATGGATGACCGGCGCCGCGGCCCGATCATCCGCCCCGAGGTGGACGTTGCGCGACGAGAGGGCAAGGCCGTCCCGCTCCCGCACGGTTGGGCAGCGGACGACCTCGGTGATCCCCAGGTCGCGGGCCATCCGGTCGATCACCCGGAGCTGCTGGCCGTCCTTCTCGCCGAAGTAGGCCCGGTCGGGCCGGACAACCGCGAAGAGAATCGCAACGACCGTGGAGACGCCGGCGAAATGGCCCGGCCGGGCGGCGCCCTCGAGCGGGAGCGTGAGCCGATCGACCGTCACGGACGTGTCGAATCCAGGCGGGTAGACGTCATCGACCGAGGGAACCCACACGAGGTCGGCGCCCGCATCGGCGCACAGCGCAAGGTCACGGGCCTCGCCCCGGGGGTATTTCGCGAGGTCGGCGGGATCGTCGAACTGGCGGGGATTGACGAAGATCGAGACCGCGACCGCCCCGCACTCGTCGCGGGCCCGCGCGATCAGCGAGCGATGGCCGGCGTGCAGCCAGCCCATCGTCGGGACCAGGCCCAGGGGGCGGGGGAGTGCGGCGAGCGCGTGGTGCAGTTCGGCGCGGCTCCGGACAACGTCCACGGGGCGGTCGTCAGAGGTCGCGATCGAGCGGGATCCCGGCGTCGATCTGCTGCGGTCCCTGAACGGTCCGGTCGTCCGAAGTGTGGCCGAGGACCTCGTCGAGGATCGCGTCGTCCATCCGGGTCGATTGGGCAGGCCCGGGGAAGGTTCCCGCGTCGACCTCCGCCCGATAGGTCGCGGCGGCGGCCAGGATCGTCCCGCGCAGGTCCGCGTAGGGCTTCGCGTGGCGTGGCATGAAGGTGCCGAGACCCAGGAAGTCGGTCACGACCTGGACCTGGCCGGAGCATCCGGCACCTGCCCCGATGCCGATCGTCGGGATCCGCAGCCGCGCCGTGATGGCCGCGGCCAGCTGCTCCGGCACGAGCTCCAGGACGACGGCAAATGCGCCCGCCTCCTGCACCGCGAGCGCGTCGTGGAGAAGCGCGCGCGCCGCCTCGCGCGTCCGGCCCTGGACGCGGACCTTGCCGAGTGCGTTGATCGCCTGGGGCGTCAGGCCGATGTGTCCCATCACGGGGACGCCGGCCCGGACCAGCGTCTCAATGACCCGCGCCGTTCGGACACCGCCCTCCACCTTGACCGACTGGGCACCCGCTTCGCGGAGGAAGCGCCCGGCGTTGCGGACCGCGTCGTCGGGCGTGGCATAGGAGAGGAACGGCATGTCGGCCACGATCAGCGCCCGATGCGCGCCGCGGACCACGGCCTTCGCGTGGTGGAGCATCTCGTCCATCGTCACGCGGACGGTGGTCTCGTAGCCCAGCATCACCTGGCCCAGTGAGTCGCCCACGAGGAGCATCGGGATGCCAGCCTCGTCGAGGAGGCCCGCCGTCGGGTAGTCGTATGCCGTGAGCATCGCGATCCGCTCGCCGTCGGCGTGCATGCGCGCGATGTCCACGACGGTCAGGCGGCGCACGGTGTCCGACGTGCTGCTCACGAGCTCGTTCTCCCTGGCGTGGGTGTCGCACCAGTCTGCGCCGCCGCGTCGCGAGCGTCCAGCAGGCCCGCCACGCGATCCAGGATCCGGTTCGCCACGATGCGCTTGGGCAGGAGTGGCAGCGGGTCCACGCGGCCGTCGGCGGCGAAGAGGGTGACCCGGTTGGTGGTGGTCCCGAAGCCGGACCCCGCCTCGGTGACGTCGTTGGCGACGAGAAGGTCGACGCGCTTCGTCCCGAGCTTCGCGGCAGCTCGGTCCAGGCCTCCGGTCTCCGCGGCGAACCCGACCAGGACCGGCCGCGGGAGGATCGGCGTACCGGTCGACGCGCCGGTCTCGTCGAGCCCGCGGACGCGGCGACCCAGCCCAGCCAGCAGGTCCGGGTTGGGGAGCAGCTCCAGGGTCAGGCCGGCGTCGGTTCGCGCGATCTTGCGATCAGCGGGCGCGGCAGGCCGGAAATCGGCTACGGCGGCTGCCATGACGAGGGCGTCGAAGCCGGCCCCGCCGGTCGGCGTCTCCACCAGCGTCGCGAGGGCGGCCTGCATCGCGGCGGCGGTTTCCGCGTGGATCACCTCGACGCCGGCCGGGATCGCCGCCTGAACCATGCCGGCGATGAGCGTGACGCGGGCACCGCGGTCGCGGGCAGCCTCGCACACGGCGATGCCCATCGCGCCGGTGCTTCGATTGCCGATGAAGCGGACGGGATCGATCGGCTCGGCGGTCCCGCCGGCGGTGACCACCACGTGGCGGCCAACGAGGTCGTCGGCGTCCCGTGCCAGATCGTCGGCGTCGGCAAGGCGCGGCGGCCGGTCGGCGGGATCGGGCTTCCGGATCGGACGCTCGCCGATCGCGTCGATCGCCGCGTCCACGATCCGCTCGAGCGCGGCGAGGCGGCCGATCCCGACCTGGCCGGAGGCGAGACCGCCGGTCTCCGGCTCCACGATCCGGTAGCCGAACTCCTCGCGGAGGATCCGCACGTTCGCCTGGGTGGCGGGATGGGCGTACATGTCGCCGTCCATGGCCGGCCCGACCACGACCGGCGCGGACGTGGCAAGGCAGGTGGCCGTGACGACGTCCGCGGCAAGCCCATGCGCCATCGCGCCGAGCCAGTGGGCGGTCGCCGGCGCAACGACCACGACGTCCGCCGCATCGGCGGTGATCACGTGGCCGATCCGTCCGTCCGGGAGCAGGTCCAGCACGTCCGCATCCACGGGCCGCCGGCTGAGCGCCGCGAGCGTGAGCGGGGCCACGAAGCGCGTCGCCGACGGCGTCATCAGCACGACGACATCGGCACCCTCGGCGCGGAGGAGGCGCAGGAGGTCGACGGCCTTGAAGGCCGCGATCGAGCCCGTGATGCCCAGCGCGACGAGGCGACCGGCGAGGCGCCCGGGCTGGCTCACGCCTGTGCCTCGTCCCCGGTCACGGACCGATGGAAGTGGATCAGTCCCTTGAGCGTCAGGTCCGGATCGATCCCGTCCAGGCCTTCGATGGTGCGCGCCCAGGGGAGCGAGCTCAGGCCGCCCGTGAGGATGGCCCGGACCTCGTGCGGGGCGATCCCCGCGCCCGCCGCCAGCTCGCGCCGGATGCGACCGAGGATTCCCTCGATCATGGTCCGGTGTCCGAGCACGGTGCCGACCCGGATCGCGGAGGCGGTGTCGCGCCCGATCATGCCGTCCGGAAGGCGGAGCTCGACGAGGGGGAGCCGTGCGGTCCGCGCGGCCAGGGCTTCCAGTCCCAGCAGCAGGCCCGGCGCGATCGCGCCGCCGACGAACGCGCCCTGCGAATCGACCGCATCGAACGTGGTGGCGGTCCCGCAGTCGACGACGATCACCGGCGTGCCAAGGAGGTG
>JADGQG010000214.1 GCA_017882025.1 Chloroflexota bacterium | reverse complement strand
ATTCGAACCGGTGATCTCCGCCTTGAGAGGGCGGCGTCCTGGGCCTCTAGACGAATGCGGCAGGGCGGCCCGCACGGACCCATCAGAGCCCCGACCGGGGCACGATGCTACCAGAGCCGCCGTCGCGTTGGCAAACCCCGGCGGGGCGCTCAGAGCGCTGCGGATCGGCGCGGCCGTCCCTACAGGTGATGTGTCTCCAGGAACGCCCGGACCCGGTCGGTGACCTGGCGGTGGCTCTCGGTCCCCACCACCAGGCCGTAATGCGAGTGTGCGCCGTACTGTTCGTGCTCGGCGCCCAGCCAGCTCGCCAGCCGCTCCGCGGCGACGGCGGCCGCCGATCCGTCGAGCCCGGAGCCGATCACGAGGCGCGGCACGTTCTCCAGGAGCGCCCGCGCCACCGGCACGCCCGCCAGCATGTCGGCGCGCGCGCGCCCGGATTCACGTGGCTTCTGGCCCAGGAGGTGCTGGATCCGGAGGACGTCGTCGAGCGTGAGGTCGCGATTCTCGCGCTGGAGCTTCTCCGGCAGCGTATCCCAGCCGAGGACAGCGCGGCCGTAGGCGACCGGCACGTCGCGAACGACGTGCGGCTTGACCGGGGGCCGAAGGTCCGCGGGAAGCTCGGCGTCCACCAGGACCAGGCCCGCCACGCCTGTGCGCTCGGCCGCGGCCTTCAGGACCAGCAGGCCCCCCATGCCGTGCCCGATGACCACCGGGTCCGGGCCGAGCCGCTCGATTCCCGCGACCACGTCGTCCAGGTACGTGTCGAACGAGAGGGTTGCGGGATCCGCCGTCTTCGACCAGTAGTGGTTCCGCAGGTTGAGGGCGTGGCCCTCCCAGCCGCGGCCCGCGAGGGAGCGGAGCCAGCGCTCCCAGAGCCAGGACCCCGTCAGCTCGCCGTGCACGAACAGCAGGGGCCGTCGTCGAGAGCGACGCTCCGGCAGCCACGACTCGATGTAGAGCCCGCGCTCTTCAAGCTCGATCTCATCCTTGCGGACCGGCCGGCCGCCGTCGTGGCCGCCTGGACCGCCGGGTCCGCCTCCGGGCTCGGCCGGGGAAGGTCGCGGATAGTCCCGGTCCATCGGGTCGTCGAGCATCGGTTCGCCTACCACTCGAGCGGGTTGATGACGAAGCCGGTCAGCGGCTTGGGGTAGAAGTAGGTCGACTTCTGGGGCATCACGTCGCCCGCGGCCGCGACCGCGACGATCTCCGCGACCGGCGTCGGCTCCAGCAGGAAGGCCGCGTCCGCACCGTCCACGGCCCCGTCCACCCAGGCAATTGCCTCGGCCGCGGACTTCGTGTACGCGACCCGTCCCCCTGACGCGATCGCGGCCCGGTCGATCCCGGTGAGTTGCTCGAGCGCCGCCGCCAGGAGGGTCACGTCCAGCCGGCGAAGCGCATCGCCGCCCGCCGGCAGGAACGCGCCGAAGGCCTTGCGCCGAGCGGTGAGGATGGCCCCGCCGGCCCGCGTCCAGAGCCCGAACCGGCCGGCGCCACCCGGCGCTCGCGCGGCCGGCCCGAATTCCCGGGCAAGGGTCGCGGCATCCGCGGGCTCGACCTCGAAGAGCGGATGCGCCGCCGTCAGCAGGCCGGCGCTGTCTGCGACGCCCCGGGCCACGCGATGTGCCGGGAGGACGGTCAGGGATCCGGCGCCCGTCTCGAGCAGCAGCATGAGCACATAGTCGAACGCGGGGTCCTCTTCGTGCGAACTGGTCAGCTGCCGCTCGTCGCGGTAGCGCAGCGCCGTCTCGTACCGGTGGTGTCCGTCCGCGATCGTGATGGGAGCCCGCCCGGCGGCCTCCCGAAGCGTCGTGACCGCGGCCGCTGTGGGCCCGTCGTCGGGAAGCATCCAGAGTCGGTGCCGGACGCCGTCGTCGTCGATCACGTCGGCGATCGCGTTCCCCGCGGTCGCGTCGGCAAGGAGCCGCGCTGCGCCGGCGGAGGCGTCCGTGTAGAGCCCCATGACCGCGGAGAAGTTCGCGCCGGATGCCCGCATGAGCTTGTGGCGATCCTCGCGCGGCGCGCTGAGCGTCCGCTCGTGCGGCAGGATCCCCGAGCCGGGCCCGAACGCCTCCAGCTTCACCCTCGCGAAAAAGCCGCGCTGGATGCGACGCACCTCGGATCCGGGTGGCGTGTAGGCCTGCTCGTACACATAGAGCGCCGGCCGCGGATCCTTGGAGAGTGTCCCGTCCGACCGCCAGGCCACGAACGTGCGCGCCGCTGCCCGGTACTTGTCGTCGGGGTCCGCGGCGCCGGGAAGGTCCACCGGCAGGTCGATGGCGACCACGTTGCGCGGATCGCGCGCGGCGAGGATCGCCCGCTGCGCGGGCGAGATCACGTCATACGGCGGCGCGACGACGCGGGCGAGGTCCGGCACTGCGTCGGGGTTGTAGCGCAGGGCGCGGAACGCGCGGATCTCGGGCACGCGACCTCCTGGAGACCGGGCTGCAACCGGGGCGGCGCACCCGGCCGGACGAAGCGTCGCGGCCATGACTGGGCGCCGTCGAGAGTGTACCGCCCCGGACCGTTCGGGCACGTGCTAGCCTCCCGACATGCCTCTCCGTGCCTCCGGTCGTGCCCGGATCGTCCTGCTCGCCGTGTCCCTGGGGCTCGCGGCAACCGCCTGCAGCGCCTTCACGCCGACGACGGCGCCGGCCACGCCGACCGACTTCGCCGGCATCGTGGCGGAGCTGGCGAACGTTGGCATCGACGTGAACCGCGTCGTGAGCGGCGACGCCGGCTGCGACGACCAGCGGCTCGCGCGCACGGCGATCGGCTTCGATGCCCGCGGCGGCGACCAGACGACCACGGTTCGCGTCTACCTGTACGCGTTCAGGGACCAGCAGGTCTACGACGAGCTGCGGCCGGCGGTGGACGCCTGCGCCCGCTCCTACGTGACGGATGCGGCCGCGTTCGGGTCGGTTGATGACCCGCCATACGTGCTGGCCGGCAACGGGCCGTGGACGTCGACGTTCAAGGACGCGCTCCGGACCGCGCTGAAGCGAGCCTCGGTGGGCGGCTGACGGCTCCGATTCGAGTCCGGTGCTAGCCTTTCGACATGATCGACCCGACCGGCCGTCCGGCCGCGCTTGGAGCTCCGCGGACCGCAGCGCAGGCTGCCCACGACGGCCTGGACCGGGCGATCCT
>JADGQG010000213.1 GCA_017882025.1 Chloroflexota bacterium | reverse complement strand
CGCGTACCCGCCGTACTGCGGGTCTGTCGCCACCGCGATATCCCAGCCGAAGAGCTTCGCGTAGAACTCGCGCGATCCCGCCGGATCAGCGCTCGAGAGATCGACCCAGGTCGGCTTGTTCACGATCGTCGCCGTCGCGTTCGCCATGACGCCCCCCTTCGGACTGTGCTGGACGCTCCCGCCGTCGCGGGAGGATTTCGGCGCATGGTAGCAGCGACTCCTGCGACCGGCTACGACCGGGACCGGCACGCGCCCGACTCGGCTACGGCGCGGCCGTGTGGTCGTTGCCCGCGCAGGTGGCCGGCGACCAGAGCCCGCTCAGCGCCGCCCGGGCCGCGTCCTCTGCCGCTGCGAGCGGGCGCGCGTGGATCGACGGAACCCCTCCGTAGACGTAGTGGATGCCGAACCCGCCGCGGATCATCCGCTCCGCGTAGAGCGTGCCGTCGGCGAGCCAGACGTGGGCGAGCAGGCGCCCGTACTGGTCGCGCGTGGCCTGCGTCGGGTCGGCCTCGAGGTGGATCGCGGCCCCGACGGGCAGCAGCCGCTCCGCCTCGCCGGAGGCGCGCAGCGCGTAGCACTCGACCGGCGTGCCGGGCTTGACCGACTCGGGCGTGTCGAGCCCGATCACGCGGACGGTCTCGGTACGGCCGGCGATCCGCGCCTTGAGCGTGTCGCCGTCCACGACACGGCTCACGCTGGCGGCGGTTCTCGGCGCCGCCGAGGTCGCGGCGGGCAATCCAATGGAGGCAGCCGACGGTCCACCGCACGCGATGACGCCGATCGCGACGAGGGCGAGGATCGCGATTCGACGAGCCATGGCACCGATTGTGCTCGCTGCCGTGCCGGCTCGGCCGGCACGCGCCCGCGGGGCGTCGCGAGGCCATCCGGAGCGGCGCGCTGCCGCCGGGTATCGCGCGCGGCCATCGGGAGCGTCGCGCTACCATCGGAGCATGTGCCGAAGCATTCGCCCGCTCCGCGTCGCGGAGCCGCCCACCACCGACGGCGACGTTCGCGCCGCCGCGCTCCAGTACGTCCGCAAGGTGAGCGGCGCGCGGACGCCCCCGCGTCGAAATCCCGAAGCCTTCGAGGCCGCGATCGCCGAGGTTGCCGCGGCGACGGCACGGCTCCTGGCGGCGTTGGGCAGCCCGGCCGTCGCCGGGGAGGCGACCCCGCCCGCCCTCTGGCCGCGATCGGGCCACCGACGCGAGGAGTGGCGGGATCGCGGACAGAAGTCCGGCCCGGAATCAGCGGCGTGACCGACGACGCGACCCGGACGCAGTGGGCCGCGGTCGCCGAGCAATACGGCGCGGGCTGGAAGCAGGCCAACGCGCCCGATCTGGGCTGGCTCGTCGCGGCCCTCCAGCCGGCCGGGACGGATCACGCGCTCGACGTCGGGACGGGCGGCGGCCATGCTGCGCTCGCGCTCGCCCCGGCGGTCGCAGCGGTCGTCGGGATCGATCCGACGCCGGAGATGCTTGCCGTCGCGACTCGGCTCGCCGCGGAGCGCGGCATCCCGAACGTCACGTTTACTCTGGCGGGCGCGGGCGCACTCCCCTTCCCCGACGCGACCTTCGACTGTGCGATCAGCCGGTTCTCGATCCACCACTGGCCGCGGCCCGACGCTGCATTCCGCGAGATCGGCCGGGTGGTCCGGCCGGGTGGACGGCTCGCGCTCGTCGACCTGCTGGCGCCGGAGGACGGGCCGCTCGATACGTTCATCAACACCATCGAGCTGTTGCGCGACCCCTCGCACGCCCGGACGCTCCGGGCCTCGGAATGGCTGGCGCTCCTGGAGGCGGCCGGCTTCGCTGCCGAGGTGGAGCGCAGGTGGGAGCTGGAGCACGACGTGGAGTCGTGGCTTGCCACGACGGCGCCGGCGCCCTGGCGCGCAGAGGCGGTCCGGGCGATGCTTCGCGATGCGGGGCAGGCGATGCGGAAGAAGTTCGGGATCGCGCCGGACGCGTCCTCGCTCCGCGTCGAGTGCGGATTGATCGTCGCGACGCGCGCCTGACCCTGGAAGCCGGCCCTGCTCGGGCGCCCGCGAGTGATCGCAGCGCCGCGGCGCTCTTTCCGTCGCCGCTCCCCCGCCCCGTCTTCACCTGATGCACGATCTGACCGACCCCCGCGGCCGCGGACCGCTCTGCGCGTCAAGGTTGTGCCGTGGACGCACGAAATCGACCGATTCCCGGCAGATCGCGCCTCGGGGCGCCGGCCGTGAGGCTTCCAGGGCCATCGCGGCCCCCGGCACGGTCGGATCGTGCATCAAACGCAGAGCCTGGTCGCGTTCGTGAACCAGATGCACGGATTCGACGGAAGGGGCCCGCGGACTCGCCGGGGCGGGCAAGGCGCGTCTCGGCCCCCGGCGCAGTCACGGCGCGGTCTCGGCCCGCGGCGCGCTTGACCGCCGACGGCACGACGCGCCCGCGGAGCCGGGGCCGGCCCACCCGCCTCTTCCCTACCCCGTCGCCGCCAGTCGCAGCGCGATCGCTCGCCGGAAGAGGGACGCGTACAGCGGCGCGGACGACGACTCCCAGGCCGAGTCGACCGCCATCCCGCGGGCGATGAGCGCGCTCCACGGTCCCCGGTCGGCCGCCGCGAAGACCCGGAGCGCCCGGTCCACGGCGGCGATCAGCGCCTCGGGCGTGGCCTGGTCGAAGAGGAACCCGGTGCCGGCCGCCGGATCGATGCCGAGGTCGACGATCGTGTCGGCAAGGCCGCCGGTGCGATGGGCGATCGGCGGCGTGCCGTAGCGCATCGCGATCATCTGGCCCTGGCCACAGGGCTCGAATCGCGACGGCATCAGGAACAGGTCCACGCCCGCGTAGATCCGTCGCGAGAGCTCACGGTCGAATCGCTCGACGATGGCGATCCGGCCGGGCGCTCGGGTCGCCTCGCCCCGGAGCCCTTGGAGCAGCGTCGCGTCGCCGCTGCCGAGCACCACCAGCCGCGTACCGCGCGCCACGAGCCGCCGCGCCGCCTCGGCCACGAGGTCGAAGCCCTTCTGCGGGTCCAGGCGGCCGATGACGCCGAGGACGGCCGACGGGTCCGCAGGATCGAGGCCGACGCGGGCGAGCAGGTCCGCCCGGCATGCCGCCTTTCCGGCCAGGCTCGCCGCGTCGTACGGCGTCGCGAGCGCCGCATCCGTG
>JADGQG010000005.1 GCA_017882025.1 Chloroflexota bacterium | reverse complement strand
GTAGCCCATCCGTTCCTCCAACTCGCCGAGGACCGCGTCGAGTGCACCCGGGACGGGTCCCTGCTCTGCGAGGAGGCGCCCGACGGTCTCGATCCCGTGCAGGGCGTCGTCCCCCCGGCGGGCCTCGGTGATGTCGATCCCCGTCGCGATCACGTGCGTGACGGCGCCCTGATCGTCGGTCAGGCAGGTGTTGTCCCAGCTGATGAGCCGCGGGGCGCCCGCGCGGGTCACCCAGTGGTTCTCGTACGAGTTGGGGAAGGCCCCGGCCTGGAGGTTGGCGACCGTCTCCTGCACCCCGTCGACCTCCGTGGGCGGGATCACGACGTCCCAGATCTCCCGCCCGACGACCTCCGCAGAGCTGTAGCCGCTCAGGCGCTCACAGGCGCCGTTGAAGCGCACCACCCGTCCTTGTGTGTCGAGGACCAGCACGAGCGCCCCCGCGACGTCCAGGACCGCGTTGATGAACCGTTCCTGGTCGGCGAGGCGCCTCTGCGCCTCGACGGTCGCGCTGATGTCGCGGGCCACCGAGACGCGGCCGACGGGCCGGCCCTCCGCCAGGATCGGCTGCACCGACGATTCGAGCCACATCTCGCTGCCGTCCCGGAGCCGAACGGTGCCCGTTCCGCGCCACGTCCGGCCGGCCTCCAGCTCGGTGAAGAACTCGCGCTCGTCGCTGGGTCGCTCCATCCGAAAGGGCAGAAGATCGCCGAACGAGCGGCCGACCGCCTCGCCGGCCGTGTAGCCGAACATGCGTTCGGCCGACGCCGTCCAATGCGTGACGCGATTGGCCACGTCGGTCGCGAACACGGCGTCGGAGATGTGGTCGAAGAGGAGGCGCTCGATCTCCATGGCGCCTGCGGCGGCGTTGACCAACGGCACGCCTGCGGGCCCATCGGCGCGCGGCTGCTGGGTCGGTTTCGCCCGGCGTTCGCGACCACCGGGCACAGCCCCTTGCGCGACGCCCTCCCGTGGACGAGATCGCGATCGAGGGTCGCCCAGGCGCCCGTTACCCATTCGCCCGTTACCTATGTGCGTCAAGTCCGCCTGAGTCCGCGGCGATCAGTCGACCCAAGAGCGACTCGCTCTCAAACACCCACATGATGGCGCGGCGCCACGATGCCGCAACAGTCCTTTGGGCGCGGACACGTACCCATGCGGGTGGTCCCTTGGGGCGCTTCGGCTGAGGTCGTGCCGACGGCACTCCCCTTCCTCGCGCGGCAGGCGTCGGTGCCGCCGAGCACCGCCAAAGGTCCCGGTGGCTCTATCCGTTCGTCCGGTACGTATGATAGCCGGACAACGACAACGAAACGCGTCCGCGGCTGGCCAGACGGGCCGGTCCGGACCGATCTCCGCCAGCGGGGCGGAGATGCTCTTTCCGAGACTCAGCGAACGAGGTCCGTTCGCTCACGCAGGCCTAGATCAAGATCCATCGGGAGTCACGACGCGGACCCGAGGGAGGTGCAGGTCATGTCGCTGCTCCAACGGGTTGAGCGAGCGCAACACGGAGCCGACATCCCGAATACCGGCGCATTGGTACCCGTCGGACCTGGCGCGCCGCCGAAGCCGGCTCCCGGCCCAGCTCGGGAGGAGCTGCTGCGCGAGATCAGGGTTCGCCTTCAGGACGAGGTCATCAGGGCCTTCGACGCGCTGCGCGAGGTCTCGGGGGCGGCTGACGCTCGCAGCAAGGTCGAGGGGATCTTCGACCGGGTCATCGACGTGTACGGGTTCGCCGTCACGCGGGACGAACGTCTGCGCCTGATCGAGGAGGTGGCCGACGACCTCACGGGCTTCGGGCCGCTCGAGCCGCTTCTTCGCGACGAGACGATCACCGAGGTCATGGTCAACGGCCCGGGGCACATCTACATTGAGCGGAACGGGAAGATCCAGCGCGTCGATAGCCATTTTCTGAGCGACGAGCACGTGCTCCGGATCATCGACCGAATCATCACCCCAATGGGACGGCGGATCGACGAGTCGAGCCCGAGGGTTGACGCCCGCCTTCCCGACGGCTCGCGCGTGAATGCGATCATCAAACCACTCTCGCTCGTGGGACCGGTGATCACCGTCCGCAAGTTCGCTTCCAAGCCTTTCACCGTTGACGACCTCGTCCGCTTCGGCACGGCAACGGCCGAGATGTTCGACTTCCTGAAGACCTGCATCGAGGCTCGCCTCAACATCTTCGTCTCCGGCGGCACCGGTTCGGGCAAGACGACGACGCTCAACGTCCTCTCCTCATTCATCCCCGAGGATGAACGGATCATCACGATCGAGGACGCCGCCGAGCTGCAGCTCCGCCAGCGGCACGTCGTCACGCTCGAGGCGCGCCCGCAGAATCTCGAGGGCAAAGGCGAGATCACGATCCGTGATCTGCTGCGCAACGCCCTGCACATGCGCCCCGACCGGATAATCGTGGGTGAGTGCCGTTCTGGTGAGGCCCTGGACATGCTCCAGGCCATGACGACGGGCCAGGATGGCTCGCTATCCACCGGGCACGCAAACAGTCCGCCGGACATGCTCCGCCGACTCGAAACGATGGTACTCATGACCGGCTATGAGCTGCCGCTGCGGGCGATCCGCGAGCAGATCACCTCCGCCGTCGACCTGATCGTCCATACAGCCCGCCTCAAGGACGGCTCCCGCAAGGTCGTCAACATCACCGAGGTCTACGGGATCGAAGACGACGAAATCCTCACCCAGGACGTCTTCGTCTTCGAGCAGACCGGTGTACGAGACGGAAAGATCGAGGGGATACTCAAGCCGACCGGGATCCGGCCGACGTTCATGGGGAAGTTCAAGGCCAACGGGATCCAACTGCCGCCCGGGGAATTCGGCATCCCTCCCGAGGACCTTACCCGATCTGGTCCGGCCCGCCAAGGGAAGGGGAGATGGGTCGTCGGAGAGACGCTTCAGCCGTCCGCTGGATCCCGACCCCCCGTCGGTTACGGCCGGGCGGTCGTGGCCGGATGCATGGTCTACGTCTCGTCGATGGGGCCTGTCGATCCTGAGACCGGCCAGGTCGTCAGCGGAGCGATCAAGGAACAGACGCGCCAATGCCTGCGCAACCTGAAAGCGAGGCTTGAAGCTGCAGGGAGCTCGCTGGACAAGGTTGTCTGGGCGAACTGGTCATTGCGCGACCCGGCAGAGTTCGACATCTTCAACGACGAATGGGTGCGCTGGTTTCCCGGCGACGCGCCGGTTGGTCAAGGTACCCTGATGCCTCCTTTGCAGCGCCACGCCGGTTTTCGGATCTCGATCGGGGTTATCGCCGAGGCGTAGGAGGCTCGGGCGACCCGGCCTCCATCGAGTTGGCCCCGCCCGCTCGCCCGTTCTTCGAGCACGCGGCATCCGACCTCATCGGAACGGGAACCCGGCCTCGGCCAGGCTCTGGGGGCTCACGAGCGGCGACTTCTCGCCGAAGGTGCGGCGGAGGAGAAAATACTCGGGCAGCGGCCGGTCGTCCGTGACGAGCGGACCCGAGCCCGCAAACGAAGCGACCTGCGCACCCTCCAGCCAAGTCAGCCTCGGAATGAGCGCCGTCCACCCATCGACGGTCGTCTCAGGAGAGTCGTACGCCCCCGAGATGTCCTCGAGGATGCCCGGCCGCGCCAGCACCTCGCGCGCGCTCCGGTCTTCGAACGCCATGGGCCGGTCGGAGCCAAGCACGAAGAACCCGTTGTTGCCCGGGCCGCGGAGCACCAGCACGTCCGGGAAGACGTCGGCGATGGTGCGGATGTGCGCCCGAAACTCGTCGATCGTCTGGCCGTACGGTACCCACTGCAGCATGATCCCGCCGGGGGTCAGGCGGTCGTGGCCGGCCCGGTAATACTCGAGCGACGAGATGACCGAGACCCCCGAGCTCTCGATCGGTGGCGGCGGGTCGGTCACGATGATGTCGTACCGCTTGTCGGTCAGCTCCATGTGGTTCCGGCCGTCGGCGATGATCACGTGCCCGTTCGGGTTCGCGAGGATCTGGGCGGCGTCGGGGTAGTAGTAGCCGAACATCGTCGGCACCGACGGCACCAACTCGACTGCGTCCGTCGTGAGGCCCGCGACGACGCTCGAGCGGAACGCGGAGCCCATCCCGAACGCGACGATCAGCGCGCTCTTCGCGTCCGGCCGGAGCACGAGCGCCAGGATCGGCATCAGCTTGGCATCGACGGTCAGAACGGTCATCGACGCGCCGGTCACCCACAACTGCTTGTACCCGCTGACGCTGCCAGCCTGGACGGATGCGATCTCGTCCTCGTGGCTCGCGAACAGCTCCCCGTTCCGCCCTTCGATGTTCGCCACGCTCGGGTCGACGAGGATCCCGTTCGTCGCGAGCGCGATGACGAGGACGGCCGCCGTCACCGCACCCAGGCCGTACGAGGTCACCCGCCCTACGTTGGACCGGATGGGCGCCGCGTGCGCGAGGACAAGGCCCAGGGCGACGTTGACGAGCGCGATGACGCCGATCGCGTCGGGCGATCCGATGGCCGGGACGACGAAGAACGGGACCACGAACGTCCCGACGATCGCCCCGAGGGTGTTCGCGGCAAGAAGCTGGCCGGCGCTCGTGGCGACTTTGCCCCTGCGGCCCGCGACGAGCGCAGCCGAGGCTGGGAAGCTCAGGCCCATCACGATCGTGGCCGGGAGGACCACCACCAGGGCCCGCCAGAACAGGACGCTGATCACGCCGTCGATGCGGCCCGCCTCGACGGTGTACTGGACGGGTCGGGAGAGGACGAAGACGACGCCGGCGAGGGCTAGGAAGCCGACCACCACGTTGGTGCGCGCGAGCAGGGCGACCGGGTGCCGGATCCACCGCCGGACCAGGGTGAACAGCACCGCGCCGATCGCGATCCCGGTGAGGAAGACGACCAGGATCAGCGTGAAGACATACGTGTAGTTGCCGGTCCCCGACGCAAGGAGCCGAGTCCAGAGGACCTGGTACGCGAGGGAGGTCAGGCCGGAGACGAATGCCACGACGAGCGCAAGCCGAGGCCGCGGGTCCGCGTCGGGAAGCTCGTCCGGGAGGACCGACGCTTCGAGGGCCGACGAGGCGACCTGGGCGACCGCATCGGACGCCGAAGCTCGACGCCGGCGGTCGAGGATGATTGCCGTCAGGCTCGCGAGGCCCGAGCACCCCGCGGCCACGGCCAGCGTCTCCGTGAGGCCGAGGATCTCGATCAGCACCAGGCCCGCCGCCGCCGCGCCGATGATCGCCCCGATCGTGTTCGCCGCGTACAGCCGGCCGAACGCCGAGCTCAGGTGGGCCGCGTCCCCGGAGAGATAGCGGGTGAGCGTCGGGAGCGTCGCGCCCATGAGGATCGTCGCCGGCGCGAGCGCCAGGAGCGCGAGCCCGAACCGGAGGAGGGCGAGGACCTGCGGCGACGCCTCGAGGGGCGTGAACGCGCCGTGGTAGACGTCACCGATGAGCCGGAATGTCAGCGGCGTGAGGAGGACGACGGCGACAAGGATCGCCTCGAGGAAGCCGTAGAGGAGGAGCGGCCGCCGGACCCGGTCGGCGAGACGTCCGCCGCCCCACGAGCCGATCGCCATGCCTCCGAAGAACCCGGTGAGGATCGTCGAGACGGCCTGGGTCGTGTTGCCGAAGACGAGGACGAGCTGGCGCGACCAGACCACCTCGTACATGAGGCCGGCCGCGCCGGACAGGATGAAGATGGCCAGGATCGGCCAGCGCCGAGACGTCACGGGACGCCAGGAGGAACGCGCCTGGGCGACGGTCGCGTGGCACTAGTCGGGCGCGGTACCGTCAGCACGGCGGGAAGTATGCAGCACGAGGCGGGTGCGGTGAGGCCGGAGCGGCGGCGACGGTGCAGCGGCGGATCCGGCGCCCACCGGACGGACCCGTCGCCCGAGCCGGCCGCACGCCGGAGGTGCGTGGATCCTGGCGCCCCCGGACGGATTCGAACCGCCGACGCAGGCCTTAGGACGGCCTCGCTCTATCCACTGAGCTACGGGGGCGTGGGCATCGATCGTACAGCAGCATTGCGGCGCCGCAATCGGCCCGCGCGCCGAAGCGCCGATACCCGGCCCGCGGACGGAGCGTGGACGCGCCGGCTGGTCACGGCGCGCCGGGAACGCCCGGGCGCCCGAACCCGGGGCGCGCCGTAGAATCGCGCTCGATGGATTCGACGGCCCCGACTCCCCTCCCCGACCTCGTGCTGTGGCGGGGCGACGGGTGCCACCTGTGCGACGACGCGCGCACGCTGGTCCATGCGCTGCTCGCCGAGCGCGCTGCGGCGGGACTTCGGACCCCCGCGCTCGTCGAGCGCCGGATCGCGGACGATCCCGCGGCGGAACGTGAGCTCTTCGAGCAGATCCCGGTGCTGGAATTCGACCGTCGCCGGCTGCCGCTGGCCCTCCGCGCCGGTCCCATCCGAGCGTTTCTGGCCAATGCGCTCGACGGCCGGGGTTCCTGACCGCATGCCCGCCGCTGACCTGACCCTCCTGCTCGCCTTCGGCGCCGGCATCATCAGCTTCGTCTCGCCATGCGTGCTGCCGCTGGTCCCGGCCTACCTCGCCCAGCTGACGGTCGTGGCCGTTGTCCGCGGAGGCGACACGGCCGATGCCGCCGCCGCTGGCTCGTCCCGCTGGCTGGCCGTTCGCCATGCGCTGGCGTACGTGCTGGGGTTCGCGGCTGTCTTCACATTCCTCGGCGTTAGCGCCTCCCTCATCGGCGGCGGCCTCTACGGCCTCCTGCCGACGCTCCGAACGATCGGCGGCCTCCTGCTCATCGTGATGGGGCTCAATCTCGCCGGCATCCTGACCCTGCCGGCGATCCAGGGCGCGCTCCAGCGAACCTGGCGTCCGCTCGAGGCTGGGGCGGCCGGCGAGCTTGCCCGTGCGAGCGGCACGATCTCCTTCGGTGGCCGGCTCGACGAGAACCGCGGCCCGGGTCTCGGGGAGCGGCTGGGAGGACGCCTCGTCGGCGGGCGCGGCGGCTGGCTCGCGTCGTTCGGGCTCGGGGTGGTCTTCGCGGTCGGCTGGACACCGTGCATCGGCATCATCCTGGGTGGCATCCTCACCGTGGCTGCGTCGTCCGGGCAGACGCTCCAGGGCGGCCTCCTCCTCTTCTCGTACAGCCTGGGCCTTGGCCTCCCGTTCGTGGCGCTCGCGATCGTCTACGACCGGGCACCGGCGGTCATCCGGCCCCTGGTCCGCCACGGACGCGCCGTCAGCCTCGTCGGCGGCCTCCTGGTGATCGTGATCGGCGTCGCGATGGTCTTCGACTGGCTGACGCTCCTGGCGCGCCTCGCGCCAGGCGTCTAGACGCCATGTACGAGGCGCCCGACCCATCGCTCGACTCGCCCGAGCCTCCCGAAACACGCCGCGGGCTGATCGGACCGTTCTCCGGCCGTCAGCTCGCCGCCGCGCTCGGGACCGTCGTGATCGTCGCCGCGATCCTCGCCGTGGTAACCGCGCCGATCGCCACGCTGCCGGCCCCGGAGATCGCCCCGCATCCAACGCAGTTCGCGATCGGGCCGGCAGTCGAGGGGCTCCGCGTCGGGGACCGCGCCCCGGAGCTCCAGATCGTCGGCCCGGATGGCGGCCCGGCCCCGCTGCTCGACCTGGCCGGCGCCCCCGTTCGCCTGGCCGACCTACGCGGCCATCCCGTCTGGATCAGCTTCTGGGCGAGCTGGTGCCCGCCTTGCCAGGCCGAGACACCGGTCCTCCGCGAGACCTTCGCCGCCTACCGCGCCCGCGGACTGGCGCTCGTGGCCGTGAGCGTCCAGGAATCGACGGTCGACGACGTGCGCGCGTACGCCGCGAAGTACAGCCTCGAGTACACGGTTGCGGCCGACCTGGCCGGCGACGTCTTCCGGCGCTACCGGGTCTACGGCCTTCCGACGCAGGTCTTCCTGGACGCAAACGGAATCATCCGGGCGATCGTCCAGGGGCCCGTCGACGCGGAGATCGCCGCCGCCAACCTCGCGCTCGTCGGGCTCGAGCGGGAGCCCGGGGCATCGCCGGTCGCGTCGGCGTCCGGCCATCCCACGACGGGGCCACCCTAGTCCAGCGGCTCCCAGGCAAAGCGGTCGCGATCGGGCACCAGGCGTCCCACGGGCCGCTCGCGCTCGTGCGACAGGACCACCGTCCAGCTCTCCTCCGCCGCGCGGGCGAACAGCGTCGCCTTCTGCGCCACCGAGTCGAGCGGAAAGTCGTCGAACGCCGGGATCCAGCGCGGGTTGGCCGACCAGGGCCGCATTGCGATGTCGCCAAGGAACGCGAGCGTCCGGCCCGGCGCCCGCACGACGATCGCCTGGTGGCCCGCGGTGTGCCCGCCCGTGGGAACGGCCCAGACGCCGGGCAGCAGCTCCACCTCGCCGTCGGCGGCTCCCGCGTCGCCCCATGCGCGGACCAGGTGCAGCTCCGGCTGGTCGTACGAGGCGACGATCCGCGGGTTCGCATCCAGCGCGATCCCCCACTCCGCCCGCTGCGCCACGATCCGGGCGCGCGGGAAGGCCCGGGTCCCATCCGCGCGGAGGAGACCGCCGGCGTGGTCGTAGTGGAGGTGGCTCATCGCCACGATGTCGACGCTGGCCGGATCGAAGCCGGCCCGCAGGAGCGTTGGAACGATCGGCTCGCCCTGGAGGGCACGCCACGTCCGGCCTCGCTCGTCCAGCCGTTCTCCGATCCCGGTCTCCACGAGGACGCGGCCGGCTGGCGTCTCGATCAGCAGGCAGTTGAGCGCCTGGAGGAGGCGGCCCTCGGCGTCGATCTCGTCGGCGACGAGCTTCCCCCACAGGACCCGCGGCACCGGCCCGAAGAGGGCGCCGGCGTCCGAGCGGAACGCCCCCGCCTGGACGAGCGCGACGCGCACGCCGGCGCCCAGATCGGCCGACCAGTGGACCGTGTCGTTGAGCGCCACGCGATCGCCGTCAGCCGGACGAATCCGGGCCGCGGCGACGCCCGGTCGTGAAGTCGCGGTGGAACGCGGATGCGGTGGGTTCGCTCTGCCCCTGGTACTTCGACCCGAGCCCGGCGCTGCCGTACGGCCGCTCGACCGGGCTCGACATCTGGAAGAAGCTGATCTGGCCGATTCGCATGCCGTGGTAGAGCGCGATCGGCAAGCTCGCGACGTTCGAGAGCTCGAGCGTCAGGTTGCCCTTCCAGCCCGGGTCCACGTAGCCCGCGGTCGAATGGATCAGGAGCCCCAGTCGCCCCAGGCTGCTCTTGCCTTCGAGGCGCGCCACCAGGTCGTCCGGCAGCTCCACCCATTCGAGTGTCTGGCCCAGCACGAACTCGCCCGGGTGGAGGATGAACGGCTCGTCGTCCGTGATCGACAGGAGCTCGGTCAGGTCCGGCTGCGACTGGCGGACGTCGATGTACGCGTACCGGTTGTTGCGGAAGACGCGGAAGCTCCGATCAAGGTGGAGGTCGACGGAGCTCGGCTGGAGGTCGACGGGATCGTACGGCTCGATCCGCACGCGCCCCGCCTCCAGTGCGGCCCGGATGTCGCGGTCGGCCAGGACGCTCACCGCGCCAGCTCCGGGACGATCTCGCGCTGGGCGAAGAGCGAATCCACCTCGCGCTTGAGCGTGGCGAGGTCCTCGAAGCTCTGGTAGACGCTGGCGAAGCGGATGTAGGCGATGTGGTCGAGCGCCCGAAGCTTCTCCATCGCCAGCTCGCCCACCCGGGCGGAATCAACCTCGGCCGTCCCGCCAGCGCGCAGCACTGTCTCGATCTCGTCGACGGCCCGATCGGCCGCGCCGACCGGGACCGGCCGTCGCGTCAGGGCCTTGCGAAGCCCGGCCGCGAGCTTGTCGCGGTCGAACTCCTGGCGGACCCCGTCGCGCTTGATCACGATGAGCCGCGCGGCCTCGACTCGCTCATAGGTCGTGAAGCGCACGCCGCAGGCAGAGCATTCGCGACGGCGGCGGATCGTCGCGGCATCGTCGAGGTCGCGGGAGTCCACGACCCGGGAGTCACGCGACTCGCACTGCGGGCAGCGCACCGGCAGCTCCTCCGCTCATGACCACTACATCTTGTGGTGTTGGCGCACGATACCACGATATAGCGGCCTCCTGGAGGCCGCCCGGACGCAATCAGCTGGCCGCCCGCGGCGTCGGATCAGTCCGCCGAGCGGTCGCTGAACCAGCGTGGCGATGTCGGCGAGGGCCGGGACGATCGCAGGTTCGTCCCGATCTCGAGGACCGCATCGCGGGCATGCAGGACATTGAGATAGCCGCGCTTGATCGCGGTCTGGCCTTCGGCCTCGCGAGCACGGCCGCCGCTGCCCGCCGATAGTGTCGCGCACCCGTGGGCCACCATCTCGAGCGCGCGCGCGGCGTGTCCCATCTCCTCGGCGAGCCGCACCCGGAGCGGGTCGTACCCGATCGGCGCGACCAGCGACTCCGCCTCGGCCAGGTAGCGCTCCATTGCGTCGCGGGCTGCCTCGAGCGTCTCGCCGATCGTAGCCGGCGCCACCTGCCCGCGGCGGACGGCGTCGATCCGCTCGCCGGCCCCGGCGAGGCTGGCAGCGGTCCGCGCCGCCAGGTCGCCGGCCATCTGCCGGAAGCCGTCCATCTCGCGAGTCGCGGCGACAACGCGGCCGGCCCGCCGCAGGACGACCAGGAACGTGATTGCCAGGAGCGCGAAGAGGACGAGCGGGATCGCCAGGAGGAGCTGACTGGGCATCGGGGGCCGCCGGCTAGCCGGCCCGGGCGCGGAGCGCCGCGGCGAGCGCCGGGACCACGGCCGCCAGGTCCGCGACAACGAAGAGGTCCGCGAACTCGCCGATGGGCGCGTCCGGGTCGCGGTCGACCGCGATGATCGTCTCCGCCGTCTGCATCCCAACCTTGTGCTGGATGGCACCTGAGACGCCGAAGGCGAGGTAGACGGCGGGCTTCACGGTCTTGCCAGTCTGGCCGATCTGGGTTGCATAGTCGATCCAGCCGGCGTCCACCGCGGCCCGCGACGCGCCGACCGCCCCGCCCAGCAGGCCGGCGAGCTCCCGAAGGCCCGCGAAGCCGTCTGGACCGCCGACGCCCCGGCCGCCGGCCACGATCACGCGTGCCTCCTCGATGCTCGGGCCGGGGGATTCGGTGACCACGCGCTCGATGACGCGGACCGGCGGCAGGTCGAGGACTTCCCCGGGCGTGCGCTCTTCCACACTGCCGGGCTCTGCGAGCGGTTCGGCCGTGACCATGTTCGGCCGGAGAAGGATGATCCCGCACTCCCCGGTGAAGCCGCTGCTGGTCAGGACCCGCCCGCCAAACGGCTGCATCTCCACCCGCGGGCCGGCCGGCACGCCGTCCGCGGCCGCATCCCACGTGAGCCCCGTGGCGTTGACGAGAACGCCGATCTCCAGCAACACCGAGAGCATGCCGGCGAGATCTCGGCCGTCCGGCGTCGCGCCCAGCACGAAGTACGCGGGGCGCTCCTGGGCGGCTGCCGCGAGCGCGACGATCCGGGCGGCCACGACGGCCGAGGCCGCGCGGTCCGCCATCTCCGGGGCCCGGACCGCCAGCACGGTCGACAGGAAGGCTGCCAGGCTCGCTGCCGCCCCGTCGGGCTCGGCGACGACGACGACGCCGGTCACTTCCCGACTACCAGCCTCGCCGAGGGCGCGCGCGGCCGTTGCGGCCTCCCCGGACAGCTTCGTGAGCGCGCCCGCCGCATCGACCTCACCGACGACCCAGATCCCGCCGCCCATCAGATGGCGCGCCGCTCGACCAGGAAGTCGACGATCGCGGAGGCGGCGGCGACCGGGTCCAGATCGCGAACCACGCGCCCGGAGCCGCGCGGCGCCGGCTGGCGCGTGGCGCGCAGCGCCGTGGTGGCGTGGGCGCCTCCCACCGGGCGGTCGGCGAGCCCGATCTCCGCGAGCGTGCGGACCGCGATCTCCTTCGCGCGGGCGCCCATGATCCCCCGGAGGGACGGGTAGCGCGGCTCACCCAGGAGCTGGGTCCCCACCACGACCGCGGGCAGGGTCGCTTCAAGGACGTCGTGGCCGGCGGCGCTCAGGCGTTCCACGCGCACGCCGCCATCGAGGGGCTCGATCCGGCGAGCGTGCGACAGGTATGGGAGAGCCAGGAGCGTTGCGACGCCGGCCGCGACGATGCCACCGCCGCCGTCCGATGTGTCGGCCCCCGCCAGCACGAGGTCGTACTCGAGGGTGCGCAGCGCGGCCGCCAGGACCTGCGTCGTTGACCACGAGCACGCGCCGGCGAGGGTCGGATCGCTCACGAGCACGGCGCGCGTCGCGCCCATCGCGAGCGCCTTGCGGATGGGATCGGTGACGCCGGCCGGCGCCATCGACAGGAGCGTCACGTCGCCCCCATGGGCCTCCACCAGCTTGAGCGCGGCCTCCAGGACGTACTCGTCGTTGCCGTTGATCACGGCGGTGACGGAGCGATCCAGGCGTCCGTCGTCGCCCAGACGTTCCTCACCGGGGTCGGGCACCGGTTTCACGAGCACCACGATCCGCACGATCTGGCTCTCTCCCTGCGTGAACCGAACGGCTGAGGTCTAGGGCTTGTGGGCGAGGAGCGCCCGGGCGATCACGAGTCGCTGGATCTGCTGTGTCCCCTCGTAGAGTTGGGTGATCTTCGCGTCGCGCATCATCCGCTCCACCGGAAAGTCGTCGAGGTAGCCATATCCGCCCAGCACCTGGACCGCGTCGGTGGTCACGGCCATCGCCGCGTCGCCGGCCACGAGTTTACACAGCGCCGACCACCGGCCGGCGTCCGGCGCGCCGCGTTCGATCTCCTCGCAGGCGGTGTACAGGAGCTGGCGCGCCGCCTCGGTCCGGGCGTCCATGTCCGCCAGGAGCCCCTGGACCAGCTGGAACTCGCCGATCACCTTGCCGAACTGGCGCCGCTGGCCAGCGTACGCGGCTGCCACGTCCAGCGCCCCCTGGGCGATCCCTACGGCCTGCGCCGCGATGCCCGGCCGGGACCTGTCCAGCGTCCGCATGGCAAGGCCGAACCCGTCGCCCTCTGCACCAAGCAGGTTGGCGGCGGGCACGCGTACCTCATCGAAGGCGAGCTCTGCGGTCGGCGAGCCGCGAATCCCCATCTTGTGCTCGAGCCGGCTCACGGTGAAACCCGGACTTGCCGTCTCGACCACGAACGCGGAGATCCGGCGGTGACGGTCCGCCTCCGGATCCGTCACGGCGAAGACCGTCACGAGGCTCGCCACGCTCCCGTGGCTGATGAAGCGCTTCGTGCCGGAGATCACGTACGTCTCACCGTCGCGCACCGCGCGGGTGCGGATCGCCGCTGCGTCGGAGCCCGCGTCGGCCTCGGTCAGTGCGAAGGCGACCAGGTCGCGCCCAGACGCCAGCGCCGGCACGAAGCGGCCCAGTTGCTCCTCGGACCCGGCGAGAAGGAGCGGCAGCGCGCCGAGCACCTGGACGGCAAGGATCAGGCCGGTCGTCGCGCACGCGGCCGACAGCGCCTCGATCGCCAGGCAGACGGTCAGGAGGTCGGCACCCAGGCCGCCATGGCGCTCCGGGAAGGGCAGGCCCAGGATTCCCTGCTCCGCGAGGAGCACTCGCAGGTCTTCCGGGAACTCGGCGCTCCGGTCGATCTCGGCGGCGCGCGGCGCGACGCGCTCGCGGGCGAGTGTCCGCACGGCATCGCGGATCGCGCGCTGGTCGTCAGTGAGTCGGCCGAGGGCGGAGGCTGCCACCACGCGGCGATCGTAACACCGGCCGCCGGCCGGGAGACGCGTGACGGGGGCATCCGCCGGGCGGGCTACGTCAGCGCGTCATCCCTTCGTCGCTCCCCCACCCCGCGTGGTCGTGCGGACCGCGGAGCGTCTCGAGTGCATGATCCAGGACGGGCTCGAGGACGGCCAACGATTCCAGCGCGGCGCGCGGGCTGCCCGGGAGGTTGACGATGAGCGTCTGCCCGCGCACGCCAACGACCGCCCGGGAGAGGATCGCCATCGGCGTCTTCGTGCGGCCGTCGGCCCGCATCGCCTCCGCGAAGCCGGGCACCTCGTAGTCGATCACCGCGAGGGTCGCCTGCGGCGTGACATCGCGGGCTGTCAGGCCGGTCCCGCCGGTCGTGACGACCAGCGGGTGTCGCGCCGCTGCGGCAACCAGCATCGACTCGATCCGCCGGCGCTCGTCCGGGATGATCTCGCGCTCGACGGAGAACCCGAGGGTGGCCAGGCGCGCGGCAACCCCTTCGCCGGACGTGTCCTCCCGCTCGCCGGTGGAGCCGCGGTCGCTGACGGTCAGGACGAAGGCCGTCCGAGACGCCGCTTCCATCGTCAGGGTCCCGTTCGGCGTTCCGGCCGACGGATCCCGCCGGCCCGCGCCGGGCCGCGCATCCCCTTCGGCCGGACCACGGGCGGCTGGGTGGCAACGGACCCGCCGACCGGCGCACCCGACGGCGGGGCGGCCGCCGCCGACGTGGCCTCCGATTCCTCGCGATGCCACTCGCCCGACTTGCCGCCGACCTTGCTCACGAGCCGGACATGGCGGATCTCCACGCCTTTCTCGACGCCCTTGACCATGTCGTAGACGGTGAGGGCCGCGACGCTCGCCGCGACGAGTGCCTCCATCTCCACGCCGGTCTGCCCCACGGTCGCGGCCTCCGCCCGGACGCGCAGGGCCGAGGCCGCGCGGTCCGGAGTGATCGAGACCACCAGGTCGGTCAGTGCCAGCGGGTGGCAGAGCGGGATGAGGTCGGCCGTGCGCTTGCCGCCCATGACGCCGGCGATCTCCGCGACCGTCAGCACGTCGCCTTTCGGGCCGCGGCCGTCGATGACGAGGCTCAGGGTCTCCTGGCTGCAGACGACCTCCGCCTCGGCGACTGCACGGCGCGCCGTGGCCGGCTTGGCGGACACGTCCACCATCCGCGGCCTCCCACCGCGATCCACGTGGGTCAGCCGGCGGCGATCCGCTCGGGGCTGCGATCGCTCGTCCATGCCACCTCCGTGCCGGAGCTCGCCCGGCAGTGCGCCGGGCCCGCCCGGTCTCGCGCCCGCCGTCAGGGGCGGTCGAGCCACCAGAGCTCGACTCCCGCGCCCGCCGGCAGCCCGGCTACCGATTCTGGCACGACCGCGAGGCCGTCGGCGGCCGCCAGCGCCGAGAGCTGGTGGCTCTCCTGGCCGCCTGCCAGGGCGACCCGGACGCGACCGGCCGCATCGCGCACCGGCGCCCCGGTGGCCGGATCGCGGAGCGCTGCGACCCGCAGGAACGCGCGCCGGCCGATCGATTTCGTGACTGCCTCCTCGAGGACCGCCGCGTCCACCGGCCGCAGCAGCGCGTCCGACGTGCGGCCGGCGAGGCGGCGCAGCGCCGGCCGCACGAACACCTCAAAGGTCACGAAGACCGACACCGGGTTGCCCGGCAGCCCGAAGAGGAGCACGGGCGGACCGGGCCGATGCTCGCCGCGCGGGGCGGTGCCGAACGCGAACGGCTTGCCGGGCTGGATCGCGGCGCGCCAGAGATCCACGGTCCCGACCTGTGCGAATGCGCCGCGCACGACGTCGTACGGGCCAACGGAGACGCCGCCGCTGACAATGACGAGATCGGCATCGCCGACTGCCGACCGCAAGAGCTCCAATGTGGGTTCCAGCCGGTCCGGCGCAATTCCGACGTGGTGCGCCTCGGCACCGGCCGCCGCGCAGAGCGCCACGAGCGCCGGCCCGTTCGAGTCCGGGATGCCGGCGGCGCCCAGGGCGCTGCCGGCGCCGCGGAGCTCGTCGCCCGTGGACAGCACCGCGACCCGCGGACGTGCGTGGACCGCCATGCGCGCGATGCTGCCCGCGGCGATGATGGCCAGCTCGGCCGGGCCGATCGCGCGCCCCGCCCCGAGGACGGTGCGCCCGAGCTGGAGATCGCTTGCACGGCGCCGGACGTTCCTGCCGGGCATGGTTGCCTCGTGGACGCGGATCCGCGCGGGGAGCGGGCCCGTGGCTTCACGGCCACGCTCCCCAGCGGACCCATCCGCCGCGAGCGGCGTCGTCTGCTCCACGGCGACCACCGCGTCTGCGCCGGGCGGCATCGGGGCGCCAGTCGCGATTCGCAGGGCGAGGCCCGGGATCACGGCCGTCTCCGACGCGCTCCCAGCGGCAACCTCGCCGGCGACGCGCAGCAGCACAGGGGCGACTTCCGTTGCACCGGCGACGTCCCGGGCACGGATCGCGTACCCGTCCATCGCGGAGTTGTCCCAGGGCGGAAGGTCGGTCGCTGCCGCCACGTCCGCGGCGAGCACGCGCCCGAGGGAATCGGAGAGGGCGACCATCTCGGCGGGCAGCGCGGCCGGGATCGCGGCCAGCACCTGGGCCCGGGCATCCTCGAGGGAGAGCAGCTCGTTCACCGGGCTGGCCGTGCCTGCAGCGATCGGGTGTGGACGAACCGGCCGATCCCGTGGCGGGTCAGGATCCCAACGAGCTGTCCGTCGTCGATCACCGGCAGGCCGTCAACGCCTGCTGCCTGGAGGCGCGCCACGGCGGACCCCAACCCGTCGCCGGGCGCGGCAGCGGGAAGCAGATCGGCGGGCGTCATTGCGAACGATGCCTGCGTCCGTTGCCAGGCGGAGCGCCCCGCGCGCCGAAGCTCGCGCCGTCCAACCAGCCCCACGAGACGGTCGCCGGCCATGACCCGGACGAGGGACGCGCTGTCCGGGCCGGAGAGCACCGCCGCGAACGTGTCGAGCGTCACCTGGGGTGGAACCGCGGGGAGGTCTTGCTCCATGGCGTCACCGACCGTGGCGTCCGCGATGAGGCCCTCCAGGACCTCCTGGCGAGCCTGGGCACCGCTGGACCTCCGGACGAACCAGCCCAACATACCCACGAAGAACCCGTCGGCGAGATCGCCGCTCAATGCAAGGAGCACGCCCGCGCCCATCAGTCCGACACCCAGGAGGCGCCCCGCCAGGCCTGCCACGCGCGTGCCTCGGCTCTCCTCCCCGGTCAATTGCCATGCCAGCGCACGGAGGAGGCGGCTGCCGTCGAGCGGGAAGACTGGCGCGAGGTTCACGAGCCCCACGAAGCAGCTGAGGAACCCGACGACCGCCAGGGTCTCCACGAGCGCTTGGGCGGCGACACCAGGTGCCGGCGGAGCGCCGATCGCAGCAGCCGCGCCCAGTGCGGCCGAGCCGATCGCGATGCTCGCGATCGGGCCCGCGATGGCAATCGCGGCCTCCCACGCAGCCGAGCGGGCGCCCCGCTCCGCAGGCGCGACCCCACCGAAGAGCAACAGCGTCACCGATGGCGGTGCGGCGTCCGCGCGGCGCCCCACCGCGAGGTGTGCAAGCTCGTGGAGCAGCACCGAGGCGAAGAAGCCGACCCCGGCCGCGATGGCCACGAGCCACGCGACGCCGGCAGGCCAGCTCGGGTACCGTCCCGGCAGGTCCACGGCGCCGAGCGACGCGACGAGGAAGGCTGCGATCAGCGTCCACGAGAGGTGCACGCGGATCTCCGTGCCCAGGAGTCGCGCCACCGGGATCCCGCGCAGCAGCACTTCAGGCCTGCCCTCGTGCCATGCGGCGGCGGGCGAATGCCCAGGTGGCTACGGTGAGGAGCAGGCCGACGACGGCGATGGCCACGCTCGTCTCCGTCCAGAAGTCGTACGGGAAGAGCTGGACCAGGCGGTCGGTGGCCGGATCGAAGCTCCACGTCCCGGACGCGAAGAAGAGCCCGTGGAAGAGCGTGAATGCCTGGTCGAAGACGAGCGCGAACGCGACGCCGACGACGACCGCGCCGACGGCGAGGATCGCTGCGCCCCGGGCGACTGCGCGCCAGTACCAGCCCGCGCCCCGCGCGAGGATGCCGCCGGCCGCCAGGACGGCGACGGCCGCAAGGACGAGCCCGAAGAACGCGACCACGATTCCGTGCACGTCGGCCATGTGAGCACGCTCACGCGCGCTGAACACCGGCACGCCGTCGACAGACTGGGCGAAGGTCCCCGGACCCAGGTAAACCTCGTGGAGGACGGCGTCCGTGACCGCATGCACCGTCCGGGACGGGTAGCCCGTCCAGAGATCCGCGTGGGTGCGGTCCTGCTCGAACGCGACCCAGACCGGGTTGAAGAACAGACCGACCGCGATCCCGACGAGGGTGAGGATCGTGGCCAACCCGACCGCGACCGAAGCTGGCGACCACCGGCCGCGTAAACGGCCCGGCGCTGCCGCGGCGACCGTCATTCGTCGTGGAGCGTTCGGGCCTGCTCCCACCACGTCTCGATCACGAGGTCGGTCGGCGGCGTGACCTGGAGGCGACCGGCCGCCCGGGCAACAGCCGCGTGGAACGTGTCGAGGTCGACCTTCAGCACCGCGCCCAGCCCATCGAAGCCCGCGAACGCGAACAGGTCATGCTCGGCCGACCCCAACCCCGCCAGGTTCAGGAGCAGGGCTTCGTCGCGCCAGCGCAGGACGTCGTTCGTGGAAGCATCCACCTGGTCGGCCAGCGTCTGGCGGCGCGTCGGGGTCTCCGATACCTCCAGGAACAGGCCGGTCGTGAACACACCCTGGCGAGCGAGACGCTCGAGATGGATCGGTTCGATCCGGGTCAGCTCGGTGATCGGCGGCACGGGCGCGGGTCCTCCGGCGGGGTGGCGCGTTGAGTCGCCATTGTACGGCTCGCCTCCAGCCACGCTTGTCAGGCCGTTCCCTTCGTGTCGGGCACCGTCGGGCAAGTGGTTCGCGTCCCCGGCGTTGAGGCGCCAGCCTCGACTGGCATCGCTGGCAACTCGGCCGCGACGTCATTTACCACGGACCAGGGGACAGGCCCGGTGACGGACATGCTGACCAGGATGCAGGTGCAGCAGGCGCGTGAGCGCGCTGCGGCGACACTCGAAGCCGCGGGACTGAAGTTGACGCCAGAGGAAAGGGAAGGCATCGAAGTCGTCGACTTCGCCCGCAACGTCCTGGAGGATGTCGGCGCACAGATCGTCGTCTACGTCAACACCGAGCGCTTCTGCGCGAAAGAAATCGTTCTGTTCCCGAACCAGACGTGCGCGGAGCATCGCCATCCGCCGTTCGACGGCACGCCGGGCAAGGAAGAAACATTCCGGGTCCGTCGCGGGACCCGGAGGCGCGCCCGGCACGGGCAGACCGGGGCGGGTACACGGCCGCGCGCGAGATCGTTCTCAACCCGGCGAGCAGTTCACGGTGCCGCCGGAACACGCTCCACTGGTTTCAGGCCGGCCCCGAGGGAGCGATTGTCTCGGAGTTCTCGACCCGGAGCCGGGAGGATCTCGACGTCTTCACGGACCCCGAGATGGCGCGGGCGACGGTCGTGGCTCCGGAACCGCCTCGGCCGAACAGCGCGCCGTAGCACTCGGCCCTCGTGGCGCGAGTCTCCGCGATCCTGCCGGGGCGATCCAGGATTCGGTAGGCCGCGACGCGGCGATTGAGCTGGAGGCGACCCACATCGCTCGTGGACGCGGGAGATGGGACCGGGGCCCGCGAAGCCCCGGTCCCCTGTTGCTCAGTCGATTGTCAGGAGCCGCAGGCAGCCTTGTACTCGAACTTCTTAATCGCGGCGTCGTTCATGTTGTCCTTGGTAATGGCGGCGAGCTCGGTGCGGATGCTCTTGGTCGTCGCCTGACCCTTGAGCGCAAGGATCGTCTGCTGTACGCCGTCAACGCCGATCGTGTAGGGATCCTGGGCGATGAGGCCCTGGACGATCCCGGTCGTGAGGTCTTCGACCTGCTTGGGGCCTGCGTCGAAGCCGATGACCTTCACGGTCGTAATGCCGGACTGCTTCAGGCCCGTGGCCGCGCCTTCGGCGTTCTGGACGTTGGTGGCGAAGATGCCGGCGAGGTCGCTGTGAGCGGCCAGCGTCGAGGTCGTGATGGTCGTGGCAACGGTCGGGTCGTCGTGGCTGTACTGGACGTCGAGGACCGTGATGTTGGGATGATTCTTCATCTCAGCGAGGAAGCCCTTTGCGCGGGCGTCCGTCGTCGAGATACCGGGGTCGACGTTGATCATGAGCACGGTGCCCTTGTCGCCGATGAGCGTCGCGAGCGTCTTGGCGCCCAGCGTGCCGCCCTGCTCGTTGTCTGAGGTGATGAACGACTGGGCGAACGTGAGGTCTTCAAGGCCAGTGTCGACGAACGTGACCTTGATGCCCGCGTCGTTCATCGCCTTGAGCGGCGCCAGCATGGCCTTCGAGTCGTTCGGCGCAACCATGACGCCGTCCGGCTTCGCGGCGGTGACGGAGTTCACCACGGGCGTCTGGACTGTCGCGTCCCACTTGTCACCGCCGGTCACCGTCAGGTTGGCGCCCTGCTTGGTCGCCTCTGCCTGGGCACCGCACGCCATCGTCACGTAGAACGGGTCACCCTTCACGCCCTGGATCAGAGTCAGGTTGTATGCCTTTCCTGCGGCGCCCGCCGATGCGCCCGCCGATGCGCCCGCCGATGCGCCCGCCGATGGGGCCGACGTGGCGCTGCCGGAGCATGCGCTGAAGATGATCGCGGCAGCTGCCGCAGTCACCAAGAACTTCTTACCTTGCAACATCTGGATCTCCTGTGGAGGATTGGCCATTGGTTCGGGCCCGCCTTGCGGTGCCGGTCGTCGGAGCCTTCCGGCACGGACGGGGCCGCGGGAGGCGCGACCTCCCTGTCACATCTCCGTCGCTCGACCTCCTTGCACTCGTGGGATTCCGCGGGGGACGCGCCGCGCGCGTAGGTGGCGGGGGCTAACGCTCGGGTGAACGGCGCCGAAGCTGGTCGACGAAGACGGCCGCGATGAGGACCGCGCCGACGGCCACGTTCTGCCAAAACGACTGCAGACCGATGATGATGAAGCCGCTTGCGAGGATGGCTGGGATAAACACGCCGATCGTGGTCCCGACGACCGTCCCGATCCCGCCGGTCAGGCTCGTCCCGCCGATGACCACCGCCGCGATGGCGTTGAGGTTGTCGTTGGCGTGTCCCGAGATCGTTGTCGTCGTGAAGTAGGCGAGGGCCAGGAAGCCGCCGAACCCGGCCAGCAGGCCACTCAACGCGTACACCTTGATGAGGTGGCGGTCGACGTTGATGCCGGCCCGGCGGGCCGCTTCCTCGTTCGAGCCGACGCCGAACGTGTAACGCCCGAACCTCGTCATCCTCAGCACGATGGTTCCGGCGGCCGCGACCAGTGCGGCGATGACCACGAGCCACGGGATCGCGAAGAACCTGCCGGCGCCGACGACCGAGGCCAGCAGGGACGGGATGTACCGGATGTCCTGCCCGTTGCTCAGAATCTGGGCCATTCCCCAGGCCATGCCGAGCGTTCCGAGCGTCACGATGAGCGGGGGCACCTTCGCCTTCGTCACCAGGACGCCGTTGATGGTCCCCCAGGCAAGACCGGAGACGAGAGCGACGAGCAGGCCGAGCAGGATGAGGTCCCAGCCCCTGTCCGTCGGATTGCCGAACGCGTTCATCGCCTGGGCAGCCGTCACGCCCGAGAAGAGCAGGACGTAACCGACCGACAGGTCTATGCCGCCGGTGATGATCACGAACGTCTCGCCGACGGCGATGATCAAGAGCACGGCAGCGTTGGTGGCAATCGCCCGGGCGTTGAATTCGGTCGGGAAGTTGTTCGGCTTCAGGATGCTGAAGAACGCCACGAGGAGGATCAGGACGAGGAAGATCCAAGCCGTGTTCGTTTTCGTGAGCCGTCGCCACAGGGCCCCTTCGGATGGCTCGGCTGGTGCCTGCGACCCGTTGGTGTCGACCGCCGGGGTGGGCGGAGCCATGTCTTCAGGCACGCTGTTCATGCCGCCGACCCCTGGCCGTCAAGGCCTCCGGTCATCGCTGCCACGAGCTTCTCCATCGTGGCTGCGCTGGCGTCGAACTGCGCCACCCGGCGGCCGAGTCGCAGCACTTCGATCCGGTCGGCCACCTGCAGGACCTGCGGCATGTTGTGGCTGATCAGGACGACTGGGATGCCGCGGTCCCGGATCCGCCGAATGACATCGAGCACACGCCCGGTCTGCACGACCCCCAGGGCCGCAGTGGGCTCGTCCAGGAAGATGACCTTGTTGGCCCATGCGACGGACCGGGCAACCGCGACGCTCTGTCGCTGGCCCCCCGAGAGATTGGCCACAGGGCTCCGGGCGTTCTGAAGATCCACGCCCAGCTCGGCGAATGCCTTGCGAGCCCCTGCGTGCATGGCGTCGTCGTCAAGGAAGCCGAGCCTGCCCAACGGGCCCCGTCGGACGATCTCGCGGCCGAAATAGAGGTTTGCCGCGCCGTCGAGGTCGGGCGCCAGGGCGAGATCCTGGTACACGGTTTCGATGCCGAGCCGTTGGGCCTCCAACGGCGAGCTGACCTGGATGTCGTGCCCATCGAGGATGATCTCGCCCTCGTCGGCCTGCTCGGTGCCCGACAGGATCTTTACGAGCGTGCTCTTGCCGGCGCCGTTGTCTCCGATGAGGGCCACGATCTCGCCGGGGAACACGTCAAAGTCAGCGCCGCGCAGCGCCTCGACGTGGCCATAGTGCTTCACGATGCCGCGAGCTTGCAGCAGTGGTTCGGCCATCGCCTCTCTCTGATGTGGGCCAGTTTCGCCCCGGAGGCTACGCTGCCTTGACCATCGTTGTCAACGGCCGGGATTCCCGAGAATGTGAGCAATTGATGCGGAAAGTCATTGACGCCGGGGACGTGCCGACGACATGATGTGACGTTCGTTGTCATTCGACGGAGCGAAGCCAGCGTGGGGATTCTCAGGGGCGTGGAAATCGCGCTGCCGAGCCATCGGTCAGACAGTCCTTCAACTGTCAACGTGGTGCGCAAGCCGACGATGCGCGACGTGGCTGAAGTCGCAGGGGTAAGCCTCAAGACGGTTTCGCGAGTCGTGAACATGGAACCGGGTGTCGACGACCGCACCGCGGTGAGGGTTGAGGGTGCGATCGCGCGGTTGGCCTACCGAAGGAACGACAGCGCGAGGAACCTCCGGAAGGGCATATCGCTCGCCATGATCGGCCTGGTCATCGAAGACCTGCGAAACCCTTTCTATGCCACCGTGGCCCGGGCCGTCGAAGAGGTGGCCCGCCGACACGGGCACGCCGTGGTCGTTGCGAGCTCGGGGGAGGATCCCGACCGTGAGCGGGAGCTCGCCATGGATCTCATGCAGCGGGGCGTCCAGGGCCTGCTGCTCGTCCCAGCCGGGAGCGATCACCGCTACCTGTACGCCGACCGCACGATGCGGACGAAGGCCGTATTCCTCGATCGACCACCCGGGCTGATCGAGGCCGATGCGGTTGTGCTCGACAACGTCGAGGGTGCGCGAAAAGGCGTCGAGCACCTGATCGCCCACGGCCACCGGCGCATTGCGTTCGTCGGCGATCCATCCACGGTACAAACATCGGTTGAACGGGTCACGGGCTACCGGCAGGCCCTCGAAGCCGCCGGCTTGCTCGTGGACGAGACGCTCATCCGGCTTGGGACGCCGCGCGTCGATCTGGCGGAAGCCTCCACCCGCCAGCTGCTCGCGTTGCAGGATCCACCCACGGCCATCTTCGCGCAGAACAACCGGAATTCCATCGGAGCGCTGCGGGCTATCCGGGCCGTCGATGCGCGGGTCGCGTTCGTCGGATTCGACGATTTCGA
>JADGQG010000212.1 GCA_017882025.1 Chloroflexota bacterium | reverse complement strand
GTTCCTGCAGGGCTGGAACCTCGGTGGCCTCGCGTTCTTCACGCCGAACAGCGGATGGCTCCCGCCCGGCATCGTCTGGGCGGTCCAGCTCGGCGTCGTGGTCGGCGGCCACATGCTCGGGGCGGTTGCCGGCCATGCCGCGGCCGCGCGGGACCTGGACGCCGACTCCCCGGGGGCGCTTCGGTCGCTGCGCCTGCGCCAGCTGCCGTTGGCGGTCTTCATGGTCGCGCTGACCGCGACCACGCTGTGGTCGCTGGGCCAATCGATCGTGGCGGTCAAGCCCGGCGGCTGACAGCGGGCTCCTGGCGTCGGCCGCGCTCCCGGTAACGTCGAGCGCAGACCCGCCCGGCGACGGTGCGCCCGGCCGAGCAAGGGCGAGCCCGGCCCGGCGACCGCGCGACCGGCCCGGCCGCGGCACCGAGGCACCGGTACACTGCCCGGGTGCCGCTGATCGCGACGGAGAGTCTCACCAAGCGCTACCCGGGGCCGGCCGGCGGCGTCCTTGCGCTCGACGCACTGACGGTCGAGATCGAGCCGGGGATCGTGGGCCTGGTCGGCGCGAATGGCGCCGGCAAGAGCACGTTCCTGCGGATCCTGCTCGGGCTCCTCGCGCCGACCAGCGGGCGGGCATCGGTCCTCGACCTCGACACCACGACGCAGGGTAGCCGCATCCGCGAGCGGGTGGGCTACATGCCCGAGCACGACGTCCTGCCGCCCGACCTGACCGCCACCGATCTCGTGGCGCACCTCGCTGAGATGAGCGGCCTGCCCCGGACAGCGGCACGCGAGCGGACCGCCGATGTCCTCCGCCACGTGGGGCTCTTCGAGGAGCGCTACCGCCCGATCGGAGGCTACTCGACCGGCATGCGGCAGCGCGTGAAGCTGGCGCAGGCGCTCGTCCACGACCCGCGGCTGCTCCTCCTCGACGAGCCGACCAACGGGCTCGATCCCTCCGGGCGCGACGAGATGCTGGACCTCATCCGCCGCACCGGGACCGAGTTCGGGATCGCCGTCCTCGTCTGCTCGCACCTGCTCGGCGAGATCGAACGCGTCTGCGATCATGTCGTGGCAATTGATGGCGGGCGGCTCCTGCGATCTGCGCCGCTGGCCAGCTTCACGGGCCGGACCGGGACGCTGATCGTCGAGGTGGACGAAGGGGCCGACGACCTGGCGGCCGACCTGGTCGCGGCCGGATTCCAGGCCACGGTCGATGGCCCGCGACGTGTCCTGGTTGTCGTCCAGGACGAACGCCCGTACGACGCGATCCGCGATGCCACCGCGACACGCGGTCTCGCGCTGATCCGGATCGAGGCGGCGAGGCACCGGGTGGAAGACCTCTTCCGCGACGATCGCGACGGGGAGGGCGCAGATGGCACAGCCGCCTGACCTCGTCGCGGGAAGCGCGACGGGCTCCATCTTCGACCTTGGTTACCAGGGCTACGACGGCCCGCGCCTCGGCCGCCGCCACGCGATCGCCACGCTCTTCACGCAATCGCTGAAATGGACGTTCGGGATCGGCCGCGGCGGTCGCGCGAAGATCGCGCCGTTCGCGCTCGCGGCGCTGACGCTGCTTCCCGCCGTCATCGGGGTGGGCATCCAGGCGCTTGGCGGCGCGGCCGCGGCGAAGGCCAACCCCGTCACGCCGCACCAGTACCTCACCGTCGTGCAGACCTTCATCGCGTTCTTCGTGACTGCCCAGGCGCCCGAGCTGCTCGGCCGCGACCAGCGCCACCACGTCCTGACGCTCTATTTCAGCCGGGCGCTGGAGCGCACGGACTATGCCCTGGCCAAGTACGGGGCGCTCGTCTCGGCGCTGGCCATCGTCCTCTTCGTGCCCCAGCTGATCCTCCTGCTCGGGATCGTGTTCGCCTCCATCGACCTCGGCGCCGGCCTCGGCGAGGCCCTGCCGCTCGTCTGGCCGATCGTTGCGAGCACGATCGTCGCGGCGGCGTTCTTCTCCGGCGTGGGCCTCGTGATCGCCGCGTTCATTCCCCGCCGGGCCTTCGCGGCGGGCGCGATCGTGGCCACGTTCCTCGTGCTGAGCGGCGTGGTCCAGGTGCTGGTCGTCCAGGGCCGGCTGCGCGACCCGTTCCGCTACGTCGCCCTGCTCGACCCGTACGCCCTCCTCGACGGCCTTGCCAGGACCATGTTCGGCGGCGTGGGGGGCAACGTGACCGTGACGCGATCGGGGATCGACCCGGCCGTCTTCGCGGCCGGCGCCTGCGTCGTGGCCGTCGTCTCTCTCGTGGTGCTGATCGTCCGCTACCGCAGGATCGAGGCATGAGCCAGCTCGCCGCGCCGCCGAGCGTCGAGGTCACCGCCGTCGCCAAGTGGTACGGCAACGTCGTCGCCGTCAACGACATCACCTTCAGCCTCGAGCCGGGCGTCACGGGCCTCCTCGGGCCGAATGGGGCCGGCAAGAGCACCCTGCTCCACCTCGTGGCAGGGCTGCTTCGCCCGTCGGCCGGGACGGTCAGCGTGGACGGGCGGCCCACCTTCGGTGACCCGGCCGTCTACCGCCGTGTCGGCCTCGTCCCGGAGCGCGAGGCCGTCTTCCCGTACCTGACCGCCCGCGAGTTCGTCCGTCTCAGCGCGCAGCTCCAGGGCCTGCCCGTCGGCACCGGCGCCGTCGACCGGGCGCTCGGCACGGTGGAGCTCGCAACGGCCGCCGACCGCGAGCTCGCGACCTACTCGAAGGGGATGCGCCAACGGGCGAAGGTCGCTGCCGCCCTGGTCCACGATCCGGCGGTGCTCATCCTCGACGAGCCGTTCAACGGGATGGATCCGCGCCAGCGCCTCCACATGATGTCGCTCCTCCGGACGCTGGCCAACGAAGGCCGCGTGATCCTCTTCTCGTCGCACATCCTCGAGGAGGTGGAGCGCGTCGCCGAGCGGGTCCTCGTGGTCGTGTCGGGGCGCCTCGCCGCGTCGGGCGACTTCCGCGAGATCCGGCGGTTGATGACCGATCGCCCGCACTCCTTCACGCTCCGGACGTCCGACGATCGCGCATTGGCGGGCCGCCTGGCCGGCCGGCCCACGGTCTCCGGGCTCACCTTCGAGGACGGCCGGCTGGACGTGCGAACGGCGGACTTCGCGACGTTCACCCGCGAGCTCCCGGTCATGGCACGCGACGCCGGCGTCTCGATCTTCGAGCTGGCCCCCGCCGACGAGTCGCTCGAGTCGGTCTTC
>JADGQG010000067.1 GCA_017882025.1 Chloroflexota bacterium | reverse complement strand
CCCCGCCGTGCCCACCACGTTGAGGCCGGGCTGGGCCGCAAGGATCGCCGCGGTTCCCTCCCGGACGACGGGGTGGTCCTCGACGATCGCGATGCGGATCCCTGGCGTCGTCATCGGCGGCTCAGTGCGGCCGCCACTGGAGGCCGACGTGGGTGCCGCCGCCCGGCCACGGGCGCACGTCGAGAATGGCGTCGATCTGCTCGGCGCGCTGGCGCATGTTCAGGAGGCCGAACCGGCCGGCATGCTCGGCGAGGTCCGCCGCGCCCGGCGCGATGCCCGGGCCGGCGTCGTCGACGGAGAGGACGGCACCGTCCTCGGTCGCGTGGTAGCGCACCACGATCGGCGGCTTCCCATGCCGGGCCGCGTTCGCCAGCGCCTCCTGGGCCACCCGGAAGAAGGCCAGCTCCACGTCCGGCGGCGGCCGGACCCTGTCGCTCCGCTCGAGCCGAACCTCCCCGCCGGCGAGCGTCTCGATCCGCCGGACCAGCCAGTCGAGGGCGGGGCCGACCCCGAGGTCGTCGAGGAGCGGCAGGCGGAGGTCGCCGCAGATCGCTCGCAGGCGCTCGATGACGCCGCGGCCCATCGCCGCGCCCTCGGCGTCCCCCGCGCCGTCGAGCCGCCGAACGAGGAGGGTCAGCTCCTGGAGCGCATCGTCGTGGATGTCGGCCGCCACGCGAGCGCGCTCCGCCTCGGTCGCAGCGACCACGAGGTCGCGCTGGAGCTGGGCGCGGCTGAGAAGTCGGGCGAGCGGGCGGACGGTGAAGCGGCCGGCCACGGCGATCGCCGCCAGCCACGCCGAAAGGGGCAGGAGCAGCGGGTTGAGGAACGCCATCGTGGCGAGGGACAGCACAGGCGTCGCGCCGGCCACCGCGAGCTCCGCGGACCGGACGGGGCCGGCGCCGGCGCCCGGCTCCAGGCTTGCCGTGCGGGCGATCGGGATGGCCGCGGCCACGCCGGGCACGAGCGGGATCGCGCCCACCAGCAGGTAGCGTGCCCAGTCGGCCGTGAAGTTGGACGCGTCGAGCCCGAGGCGCATGAAGCCGATGACGACGGCGCCGGTCGCGGTGGCGGCCGTGATGATGCGCACCGCGCGGCGGACCTCGACCTCCCCGACGCGCTCCGCGAGCGCGTCCGCGAGCGGGACCATGCCCAGGGGCAGGAGCACGCCGGCAATGGCGACGGCAGGGCCGAACCACGTGGCGAGGAGGGGCCAGGCGAGGAACGGCGTTGCGGTGGCCACTGCGAGTGGCACGGCCAGCGGCCGGACGGACGCGCCGGCTCGCCCGCTCGCAAGGAGCCAGACGCCGCCGGCGAGGATCAGGCATCCGACGATGAGCACGAAGAAGAGCCGGGATGGGAGCCCGTAGACGTAGTTGCCGCCGAGGTACGTGATGGTCCAGCCGTCCCCGGACCCGTGCTCGAGGTTATACGGGGTGATCGCCTGGAGCTCGGAGATGGCGGACTTCAGGAGGTTGTTGAGCGTGGCTGGATCGATCTCCGCGGGCGTCGGCACCGGCGGATCGAGGACCGCGGTCGGACCATCTGTCGGATGGGCGACGGCGCCGCCGGTCCCTCCTCCGTTGTCGACTGCGCCGCCGGGCACAGCGTTCGGGAGGGGCGTCGGCTCAGGCGTCGGTGTCGGCTCCGATGTGGCCGTCGGTGCGGTAGCGGCCACCGATGACGGAGAGGCGGCTGGCGACGCGGAGGTCAGCGTCGATGGCGATGAACCGGGTGACGCCACGGGTGACGACGCAGCCGCCGACGAGGTCGGGTTCGAGGCGGTCGGGGACCCGTCGGGAGACGGCCCCGCGGATGACGTCGCCGATGCGGCAGGCGAGGGTGTCGGCGTGGGCTCCGGCGTCGCCGGCGGTGGGGGCGCCGGCGTCACGTCCGGGTACGTGTACTGCGGCAGTCGAAGGAGGGTCGTGTCGTTGATGCTGACGACGACCATGCCCGGGACGAAGCCCTCGAGCTGCGCGGGGCTGTCGTGGGCGACCGAGGCGATCCGGACGTATGCGCCGTCATACACGAGCTGAACGCCGACGTCCACCCGACCGATCGCCAGGGCAAGCATGCCGAACGTCAGGCTCGCGGCCACGACGGCGACCGCGAGCAAGGTGCCATGACGTGCATTCATGTCCCGACCGTAGCAGAGCGCGTGGACCTCCCGGCATCCGGAGAATCCCGCAACGAGAGCCCGGAACGCGACGGATCGCGCCCGCCCGCAGACCGACCGCATGCCCGGCCCCGGCGTTCATTGGACACAGACGACCCCCGGAGGTCATCCGAGGGTCGGTTCGCGGTCAGGGGGCTGGTGGAGCTACGGGGGTTCGAACCCCGGACCTTCTGAATGCCATTCAGACGCTCTTCCAGCTGAGCTATAGCCCCACGGTTTCGTGCTTGATCAGAGCCTCTGACTGCGATTCCACCTGGACCACAACGCTCTCACAGACGATAACTGTTCTGGAAATCCTTGTAGGCCAATTGTGGGTTATCACCTATGGTCAGTCCTCTGACCGGCGCCGCACATGGTACCGCACGGCGGCTCGAGCGCGAGATCGCCTCGTTCGCTCGGCATCTCCGGGCGGCGAACCTGAGCCCGAAGACCATCGGGACCTATCTGGAGTCGACGGGACAGTTCGCCCAGTTCGTCGCCGCGACCGGCCGACCGGCGACGCTCGACGCGCTCCGCCGCGAGGATCTCGAGGCGTTCATCGAGGACCTCCTCGGCCGCCATTCGCCGGCCACCGCCCGCAACCGCTACGCGGGCCTCCAGACCTTCTTCCGCTGGGCGATCGAGGAGGGCTGATCGATGCTTCCCCGATGGCCCGGATGTGGCCGCCGAAAGTGCCGGAGCAGGCGCCCGCCATCCTCCGCGAGCCCGAGCTCAAGGCGCTCTTGCGGATCGTCGACGCCGATCGGACGCTTGCCGGCCGACGCGATGCGGCGATCCTCCGCGTCTTCATCGATACCGGTGCTCGTCGCGCCGAGGTCGCGAACCTCCACTGGACGCCGGCCGACCCCGAGACGAGGAGACCACCGTCGAGGCCACCGGTCGGGTCCGGGTCCTCGCCCGTCTTGTGGGCTCGTTCGAGGGCGTCGAGGCGCGTCCCGATCTTGCCGATCTTGAGGAGGTTCATCGCCGCCACGGCGGTTCCGGACGACCCAGCAGGGGGCGGACGGCTGACCGCCGGAGGGTTGGCGGGCGTAGACTTGGCCCCATGGAGGAGGCGAGGGTCGGAGGTCGATTCGTCACCCTCGAGGGTCCGGACGTCGCAGGCAAGAGCAGCCAATCCCGGCGTCTGGCCTCGGCGCTCGAGGGCAGCGGCCACGACGTCCTGTTGACCCGCGAGCCGGGCGGAACCCCTCTCGGCGAGGGCGTCAGGACGCTCCTTCTGGGCGGCGAGATCGGGCACACCGCCCGAAGTGACGCGCTGCTCTTCGGTCATCGGGACTTGGCGTTCATCGGCGGGCGACCGCTGGGCGACATCCACGACCGCCGGGCGACGTTCGTCGACTACCTGGCGGCCCGGGATCGCGAACTGCCCGACGCGTACATCCAGCACTCAGCGAACGATCCGGGAGAGGCCGCGAGCGCTCTGGCGACGCTCATGAGGCTGCCCCGGCCGCCGACCGCGGTGGTCGCCTCCACCGACGTGCAGGCCATCGGCGCGCTTCACGGCGCCTTCCAGGCCGGACGGCGCGTGCCGCAGGACGTGTCGATCGTGGGATTCGACGACATCCCGATGGCCGCCTACACCGTCCCGGCACTGACGACGGTTCGCATGCCGATGGCCGAGATGGCCGCCGCGGCAATCAGGTTCGTCATCGACGAAGACGGCGCTTCGGCCGAGGATGCGGGGCTCGCCCTGGTGTTCCGCCCGTCGCTCATCGTGCGCGGCTCGTCGGGCCCGGCGCCAGGAGGCTGAGCCCGGGCACCCGGGCGCAGAGAGGTCGAAAGGGAGGCGACGATGCGGTACGCGATCGGAGTGGACTTCGGGACCGAGTCGGGCCGGGCGGTCATGGTCGACGTGGCCGATGGTCGCGAGGTCGGCACGGCCGTCTATCGCTACGAGCACGGCGTCATCGAAGAGACCCTCCCGGTCCCTGGCCGGGCCGGTCGCCTCGATCCCGACTGGGCCCTGCAGGACCCGGAGGATTACCTGCGGACGTTCCAGGTCGCCGTGCCGGCCGTGCTGCGTGAGACGGGCGTCGATCCGACCGACGTCGTCGGCCTCGGCATCGACTTCACGGCCTGCACGATGCTCCCGACGCTCGCGGACGGTACGCCGCTCTGCCTGGTCCCGGAGTTTCGGCCCGACCCACACGCCTGGGTGAAGCTGTGGAAGCACCACGCGGCGCAGCCCGAGGCGGACCGGATCAACCTCGTCGCCCGGTCACGGAACGAGCGGTGGCTGGGACGCTACGGCGGCAAGATCTCGTCGGAGTGGTTCTTCGCCAAGACGCTCCAGATCCTCGACGAGGCGCCCCACATCTACGCCGCGGCCGACCGGCTCATCGAGGCCGCCGACTGGGTCGTCTGGCAACTGACTGGCGTCGAGACCCGGAACGCGTGTACGGCGGGATACAAGGCGATGTGGTCGAAGCGCGACGGCTTCCCGCCCGATGCCTACTTCGCGGCCCTCGATTCGCGCCTCGAGCACGTCGTCGACGAGAAGCTCTCGCGCTCTCCCCGGCCGATCGGTGAGCTCGCCGGCGGGCTCACCGATCGCGCCGCGGGCTGGACCGGCCTTGCTGCAGGCACGCCGGTCGCGATCGCGAACGTGGATGCGCACGTGTCGGTGCCGGCAGTCGGGGTCACGGAACCCGGCACGCTTGTGGCGATCATGGGCACGAGCATCTGCCACATGGTCCTCGGCAGCGAGCTCCGCAGCGTGGAAGGAATGTGTGGCGTCGTCGAGGACGGCATCCTCCCCGGAACCTACGGGTACGAGGCCGGCCAGTCCGCGGTCGGCGACATCTTCGCCTGGTTCGTCGACAACTGCGTCCCGGGCGCGTTGCGGGACGAGGCAGTTACCCGCGGGGTCGATCTTCACACGCTCCTGGAGACGGAGGCCGGCAGGCTGCGACCGGGGGAGTCGGGTCTCCTTGCCCTCGACTGGTGGAACGGGAATCGCTCGGTGCTAGTGGACGTCGACCTCAGTGGCCTCCTGGTGGGTGCGACCCTGGCCACCCGAGCGCCCGAGATCTACCGCGCGCTCATCGAGGCCACGGCCTTCGGGACCCGCGTCATCTGCGACACGTTCGACCAGAGCGGCGTGGCGGTGCGCGACATCGTCGCCTGCGGTGGGCTCCCCGAGCGGAATCGCCTCCTCATGCAGATCTACGCCGACGTGACCGGGCGTCGCATCCGGGTCAGCGCGTCGTCGCAGACGCCGGCGCTCGGGTCCGCGATGTGGGCCGCAGTGGCGGCGGGGGCGCGCCACGGCGGCTACGACACGATCGAGGATGCGGCAGCCCGCATGGCGCACCTCCGAGACGGGGCGTACGAGCCCGAGGCCGAACACCACGCGACGTACGACCGGCTCTACCGGGAGTACGTGCGCCTCCATGACTACTTCGGCCGCGGTGAGAATGACGTCATGAAGACGCTCCGGCGGGTCCGGGATGACGCCACGTCCGGCGTGGCGCCTCAGCCGGTCGCCACCGATCCGTCGCGCGGGTGACCGCCCCGATGGAGTATCGGGACCTTCGCGAGCGCGTCTGCACCGTCAACCGCGGCCTCGCGCAGGCCGGCCTCGTGGTTCTCGCGTTCGGCAACGCCAGCGGGCTCGACCGGGATCACGGCGTCATGGCGATCAAGCCGAGCGGCGTTCAGGAACGAAGCGACCATCCTCGGTCTTCGTGCGGTCGCTCCGGCCTCACGGCCGGATGATCACCTTCAGCCCGCGTCGCGCCGCCGCAGTGGCGAACGCCTCCGCGGCGTCGGTGATCGGATAGCGGTGGCTGACGAGCGAGCTAAGGTCGAGCCGACCCGTGGCGGCCAGCCGGATGGCGGCGGTCAGGTCCTCCGGCCGCGAGCGGCGGCAGAGCACCAGGCTGAGGCCCTTGCGGCGCGCGAGCGCCGCCGGGAACGACGTTCGGTCGCCGGCCGGGATCCCTACGAGGACGACGCGGCCCCCGGGTCGGACAGCAGCAAGCGCGTCTTCAAGGGCGCCGTCGGTTCCACCTACCTCGAACGCGACGTCGAGCGGCGCGACGGCGTCAGGGAGTTCCAGCGCGCTTTCGCCCGAGACCAGCAGCGGGTGCGTGGCGCCCATCGCTCCTGCAGCCGCGACGCGGTGGGGCAGAAGGTCCGTCGCCACGATCGTCGTCACGCCCGCGGTCCTCAGCAGCTGGACGAGCAGCAGCCCGAGCGGCCCGCAGCCGAACACACCCGCGCTGCTTCCCAAGGTCGGCGATCCTAGTGCCACCGCGTGGAGCGCGACTGCCATCGGCTCGAGGAGCGGCGCCTCGTCGTCCGCGACCGAGCCCGGCAGGGGCTCGAGCAGCGCGGCCCGCCACGGCATCAGTGTCCGGAGCGCTCCGTCCGTCTCCCCGTGCCCTGCGAAGCGCATCCGGAGGCACAGGTTCGACCGGCCCTCACGGCACGGAGGGCACATCCCGCACGGCTCGCTGGGGTCGCCGACCACGCGTTGGCCAGCTCGTGGTCCGCTCGCGATCTCACCCGCGAACTCGTGACCCAGGACGAGCGGCCGGGTGACGCGCGCGTCGCCGATGCTGGCCTCGTCGTACCAGTGGAGGTCCGACCCGCACAACCCGACGGCGTGCACCTTGAGCAGTACCTCGTCCGCCGAGGGCCGGCCGGCCGGCTCTCGGTGCACCCGGATGTCGCCGGGGCCATGAAGGCGGGCGACGTCGATAAGGTCACGACACGCGCTCTCGTTCATCTGGCTCCGATCGTCGTCAGTCACGGGCCACGGCTCCTCAGCGTCATGCTGCTGTGCTGAAGTGGTAGATAATCGTCTGCCGATAGCGGGCCGATGGTCGAAGGACGACAGCTGAGAAGGCGCGCTGGTTCACAGCGTCCGGGAAGCGCTGGGGTTCCAGGCGCAGACGGCGTACACGCGATACTCCGCTCCGCGTTTGCCGCCGATGGTCGGCAGCTGGTTACCGGAGTACATCGGGAGTGCCGGCTCGGTCGTCAGGAGCTCGAGGACTCGACCGCTGTCCGGATCGCGGACGCGCGCTACGAGCAAGGGCTCCGCACCCGTACCGTCGAGCACCAGATTCTGGTAGGCATGCAGCTCGCGACGGTAGGCGTCGAGGAAGCGGAGCGGCGTTCCATCGGCCGTGGTCGGGAGCATCGTGCACACGGTGAAGTCGATGCCGATGCCGATGACGTCGGCCGGGTCGACGCCGCTCTCGGCCAGGGCTCGTGGCACGGCAACCTGGAACGAGGCGATGTAGTTCGCCGGATCCTGGAGCGCCCAGTCGTGCTCGAGCACGACGTCTTCGTCCGGATGGGGCAGCCGCTCGTCGATGACTCCGGTGGCGTATTGGTGAACCGCGGTCGCAAGCTCGCGTCCGTCGGCCACGTCGACGAGCACGGCGCGGGCCGACTCGGTGCCGAAGTCCACGCCGATCGTGTAGCGGTTGCGGCTCATCGTTCGTCTCCTTGGCGGCTCGGGCCGTGAACTGGCCGTGTCAGTCGCGCTCGGCCGGCTGGCCGTAATAGGCGGCCGGTCCGTGCTTCCGTCCGAAGTGGCGCTCCAGCAGAAGGGCCGCGATCGGCTCGACGGCCACCTCGAGGGTCGTGGTCCGATGAGCCATCGCCGCGACCGCTTCGAGGGCGATCGCGTTCGCCACGGCCTCGGCCGGGCCGGCGCCCCAGGTGAACGGACCGTGCGACAGGACCAGCACCGCCGGCATCTCGAGCGGGTCCAGGCCGAGACCCGCGAGCGTCTCGATGATCACGTTGCCTGTCTCGCGCTCGTAGTCGCCGTCGATCTCTTCGGCACTGAGTGCCCGCGTTACCGGGACGGGTCCGTGGAAGTGGTCCGCGTGGGTCGTCCCGAGACACGGAATGGGCCGCCCGGCCTGTGCCCACGACGACGCGAAGGTGGAGTGCGTGTGGACGACGCCGCCGATCGACGGATATCGGCGATACAGCGCCAGGTGCGTCGGCGTGTCTGACGACGGGCGGTATGGGCCCTCGCGGACGGTGCCATCGGCGAGGTCGACGACGACCATGTCGGACGGCCCCAGCCGGGCGTAGGCGACACCGCTCGGCTTGATCACCAGCGCGCCTCTGTCACGATCGACACCGCTGGCGTTGCCGAACGACAGCGTCACCAGCCCGGCCCGGACCAGCTCCTGGTTCGCCTCGCAGACCTGTTCGCGGAGTTCCGCCAGATCCATGCCTACGCGCTCCTGTCCCGCGGCGACGCTCCGTTGTGGCTCTCGGGCCGCCGATGTCGGGCGGCGGGGTTGTGCTCGACCGGGGCGGCGCCCGTCGACTGGCGAACGACGAGCTCGGGCCGGAACAGTCGAGCAAGCGCGCGTCCGCGGGGCACGACATCGCCGCCCTCGTTCGCACGTTCGTGCGCCCCATCCTCAGCGCCGTGGTGTCGAACGTCGCTCGCGCCATCGCCCACGGTCCGGCCCGTCACGCCAACCGCCATCGCGATCGCCGCGGCGGCCATCTTGGCCATCGGCATGCGTACGGTCGTCAGTGCCGGCACGGTGAAGGTTGCCATCGGGATGTCGTCGAACCCCACCACCGAGAGCTCCTCCGGGACCCGGATGCCCAGGACAAGGGCCCCCCTGAGGACCCCGATCGCCAGGACGTCGGTCGACGCGACGATGGCGGTCGGCCGCGGCGACAAGCGCATCAACGCGCGAAGGGCGGCCTCGCCGTCACCCGGTTTGTTGGCGACGTGCTGGATGTAGCCGGGCGGGACCTCGCCGAGCAGGTCGGCCATCGCCTCGGTGTAGGCGGCCTGGCGCTCGCGGATGTCCCCGAGCAACCGACCGCCGATGAATGCGATCCGGCGATGACCGAGGGCACTGAGATGACCGATCGCCGTGGCGATGCCGCTCCGGTTGTCGACACTGACGCCGGGGATGAGATCAAGCTCCGAGCCCTGCCACAGGGCTACGACCGGCACGTGCGTGTCGCGCAGGTCGTCGAGCAGGCGCGGCTGGTCGCCCATGTCACCCAGCAGCAGGATCGCGTCGCACTGGCGCGCCTCGAGCATGGCCGCCAGGGCGTAGGCTTCGGTGGCCTCCGCGTGCGCGTGGCCCAGGACGATGTTGTAGCCGAGCGTGCGGGCCTCGGCCGAGACAGCCTCGATGGCCCCCGCGAAGAACGGGTCGGTGATGTCACGGACGATCGCGCCGAGGAGCATCGTCGGCGCCCCGTGCAGGGCACGGGCGAACGGATTGGGCCGGTAGCCCACGTCACGTGCGGCGGCCAGGACACGCTCGCGGGTCCTGGCCGCGATCGGCACGGTCAACGGGGCGTCGTTGAGGATCCGCGAGACCGTGCTCCGCGACACGCCGGTCGCGGTCGCGATGTCCCGCATCGTCACCGGTCGGGCGCGAGCCGGCGGTCGGTCGGCTCCGGCCTCCAGCGGCGCCCTGATCGTTGCGTCGTCGCGTGGCCCCGTGGCCGGCTGCCCAGCCGCCATCACTACTCGAACCGGCGCTGGAGCACAGCGTGAACGGACACGGC
>JADGQG010000211.1 GCA_017882025.1 Chloroflexota bacterium | reverse complement strand
GCGCGAGGCGTCGTCCCGGCGGCCATCTGGGCGTGGATCGGGAACGGGCCGTACGAGTTGGGGGCCGGCAGGCCGTGGCCAGTGGAGCGGCGCCCTGCTCGCGCGGCCGTGGCGCTGTCCCAGACCACGTCCCGGCAGACGCCAGCGTCCACCAGCTTCACGGGCTCACAGGCCACGCCCTCGTAGTCGAACGAGGCGGGCAGGCCGGCGGGGTCCCGGGCGTCGTCGCGGATGCTGACCAGGTCGCTCCCGATCCGCTTCCCGGGTTCATAGAAGGAGCGTCCCTCCTCCACGGCAAGTGCGCTGAATCCCAGGTAGCCCAGCATGTCCAGGATGTCCACGACCGCGTACTCGGCGAGCACGACCGGGTAGTCGCCCGGCTCGAGCGCCACGGGCCGCGCGGATCGTCGGGCAGTCTCGGCCGCCTCGCGGCCGAGGGCAGCCGCGTCGATGGTCGTGGCGTCCACCGCGGCCGCCTCCGCGTAGCCGGTGCCGTTCTCCGGACCCATGGAGACCGTGATGAGCTGGCTGCTGGTCCGCGCCTCGGCCGCCCGGATCCCGCGGGAGTTGGCGATTGCCACGGTCTCGACGGTCGTGGCGAACGAGCCGTAGGCCGTCACGCCGGCCGCATCGGCCGCCGCGATGACGGCCCGGACGCCCTCGGCGCGCACTTCCGGCGAAGCCGTCGCCGTGCCGGCGGCGAACGCGCCCTCCACGAGACGAATTGGGCCGGGCTCCGGCAGGCCGGTCCAGTCGGCCGTCTCCTCGACGAGGTCGCTGATCCGCCCGGCGGTCTCCGCGAGCCGTCGGAGAGCCTCCTCGTCGGTGCGGCCGGTGGCCGCGACCGCGACCCGCTTCCCGCGCACGAAACGGAGACTGACCCGGACGTTTGCCTCGGCGACGTTCTGGTGGATCTCCGAGTTGGCGAAGCGCGTCAGGGCGGCGTCCTCGGCGTTGACGAGCACCTCGGCCTCGGTGGCGCCGGCGATCTCGGCGAGGTGGAGAACGACCTCCGCGATCTCGAGCCGCTCTGCCGGCGTCCCGCCGGTCCGCATCTCGATGGCGCTCACTTCATCACTCCGACCTGGACGTTGCGGAACCTGGCGCCCGAGCAGGCATGCCCGACGTGGCCGGTCTGCGGGGGCTCGCCCTTGCCGCAGTTCGGCGTGCCCAGCATCACGTAGCTCGACGCGTCCGCGACGGCGTCGCAGCTCCCCCAGAACTCCGGCGTGATCCCGGTGTAGGTCGCGTTGCGGTAGAGCTGGCCCAGCGTGCCGCCCTTGATCTCGTACGCCAGCTCGGTGGCGAACTGGAAGTTGAGGCGCCGGTCGTCGATCGACCAGCTCCGGTTGTGGGCGAGCAGGAGGCCGTCGTCCGTGTCGGCGACGATCTCGTCGAAGCTCATGCCGGGCTTCGGCAGCAGGTTGATGTTCGTCATCCGGATCAGCGGGATCCGGTTCCAGCCGTCGGCCCGCATCGCGCCGCCGGACTCGCGGCCGATCCTCGGGGCGGTCTCGCGGCTGCTGAGGTAGCCGGTGAAGCGCCCCGCCTCCACGAGCGGCACGGCCTGGGCAGCGACGCCCTCGTCGTCCCACCCGAACGTGCCCATCCCGCCCGGCGCGGTGGCGTCGGCCACGATGTCGATCAGCTCCGACCCGTACCGGAAGCCCGTGCCCAGCTTGTCGGTGGTCAGGAAGCTGGTCCCTGCGTAGCTCGCCTCCGTCCCGAAGACGCGGTCCAGCTCCGTGGGATGGCCGCAGCTCTCGTGGATCTGGAGGTAGAGCTGCGAGGGGTGGAGGACGATGGTCCGGCGCCCCGGCGGCAGCATCGGCGCGGAGAGGAGCTGGACTGCCTCCGTCGCGACGCGCTCGGCGTTCGCGGCCAGCCCCAGCGAGCGAATGTACTCGTAGCCGGCGCCCTGCCAGCCGCCGCCCGAGTCAGGGAAGCTGCGGCGCTGCAGCTCGTCGCTATCCACCGCGTTCGCCTCGATGCCCGAGCCGACGTGGGTGATCACTTGCTCCGTGTAGCTGCCGTCCGTCGCCGCGAACGTCTTCCACTCGCGCTGGGCGCCGTACGTGGAGTCGGTGAAGGCGATCCCGCCGACGCGCCGCATGGCCGCATCGGCGGCGAGCAGGTCGCCGATCTTGTCCTCCAGCGGGACCGCGAACGGGTCCTCGGCCACCGGGGTCTCGAACCGCCCGTGGGCGGGCGGCCGGCCGTCGAGCATGACGGGCCGGCGGAGCGCGGTCGCGGATGCCCGTGCGATCCGGACGGCCTGGGCCGCGACGCGATCCGCTTCGGCGGTCGTGAGGACGTGGCTGGCCGCGAAACCCCACGCCCCGTCGACGAGGACGCGGACGCCGAACCCCTCGCTCTCGTTGGTGGAGACGCCGGCCAGCGTCCCGGTCTTGACATCGATCGACTCTTCGAGGCGCCGGACGACCCGCACGTCGGCGTAGGTCGCTCCCCGGGCTCGGGCGGTGTCGAGCGCCCGGTCGGTGATCTCGCGCATTTCGAAACGGTAGCAGGAGTGTCGGGGTGGGCGCAGGCTGGCAGGGTGGGCAGCCGCGCGGCTCCCGGGTCGCGAACCGCCGGCTCCCGGCGCGCGACTCTGGCCGCCCGACGCCGCTAGAGTGACGGGGTGGTTGCCGCCGAACCCGCCCAGCCGGCCGACACTGCCGAAACCGCCCAGCCGGCCGATCCGGTTCGGCGGACCCCGCTTGCCCGACTGAAGACCGTGACGCCGGCCCGGGCGCTCGAGATTGTGGCGGCGGCGGTCGCGATTGTGGGCGGCGTGATCGTCCTGCTCACCCACCCGGTGATGGTGGATTTGGAGATCCCGCTCCGGGCGGCCGAGCGCTGGGTTCACGGCGGCGAGCCGTACCTCACCTCGAGCTTCAGCGCGTCGGAGGGCTACGGTCTCCCGTTCCTCTACCCGCCGCCGGTCCTCCCGCTCCTCGCGCCACTCCTCGCCCTGCCGCGCGGCGCGGTCGTGGCCGCGTGGCTCGTAGCCACGGGCGGCGCCGCCATCTTCCTCGCGCGCCGGCTGGGCATGCCGTGGCGCGCGGTGCCGATCGCGCTCTGCTGGCTGCCGTTCGCGGAGGGCCTCGTTGGCGGCAACGCGCAGGTGCTCCTCGTCGCGGCGTTCGTGGCCGGTTTCTTCGACCCGCCCGCCGGTCCGTGGCGACCCACGCCGCGCGATCCACGC
>JADGQG010000210.1 GCA_017882025.1 Chloroflexota bacterium | reverse complement strand
CAGCTCCGGGAACCCATTCGCCGCGATCCGCGTCCCCGGAACACGGCGGGCTTCCGTCGACCGGACGAACGGACTCCCGAGGAGACCCACACCATGAGCACGCAGCTCCAGACCGTGGCCAACGGACGACGACGTCTCGCCGCCCTGCTCTTCGTGCCGCTCCTCGTCGTTCTCGCCGGTTGTTCGACGGCCGCAACCCCGACCGCACCCGCAGCGCCCGGCACCGGGAGCATCGACGTCCCCAGCCGGCCCGCGAGCGGCGCGCTCGGTGCGCCGGGCCAGGACCCCGGCGCCGTGACCGTCGGATCCGCTCCATCGGGCGCGACGGGGCTCGCGCCATCCGGTACGACCGAGGTCGGTCCCACCGGGGTCGCCACGTCGGGCGGTGGCGTCGTCTCCTCCGGTGCGGGCGTCGGCGGTTCCGGCGTCGGCGGGTCCGCCCCCGCGATCGCCTATCCCTACCCGATCTACCCGGGCTCGCCCGGCGTCGCGCCGGACCACACGATCGTCGTGGCCGGGGTCGGCCGGGCAGACGTCAAGGCCGACCTCTCCGACCAGGCGACCGCTCAGCGAACCGCGATCGCGGCCGCCATCGCGGACGCCCGAGCGCAGGCGGACGTGGTCGCGCGTGCGGCAGGGGTGACGATCTCCGGGGTCCTCTCGGTGAGCGTCTCGAGCGGCGGCGCCTACGCGGTACCCATGGCAGCGGGGGCCGCGGGCTCGACGCCGGGCGCCGTGCCGGGAGGCGCGCCGAACATCGCCCCGGCGCCCGTCCCAATGGAACCCAGCGTGCAGCAGCTCGTCGTGTCGGTCACTGTGGCGTACCGGATCAGCTGACCAGGGGGGGTCAGCCCCGACGGCCGTCCAGCCGCTGCCGATCGGTCACGGGCACGATGGCGGCCTCGTCGCAGCCCGTCACGTGCCGAAGGGTCCGCCCGCCGCGTGACCTCGGTCAGGCCGGGCGGGCCGCGGGATCGCCACTCATTCGCCCGGTCGCGGATCCAGCTCCGTCAAGAGCGTCAGCTGGAGGCCATCCGGGGCCGCGACCCGGACATTGCGGTGGGCCCACGGGGTGACCACGGGCTCGCCGAGGCGCTCGGCGCCCGCGGCGACCAGGGCATCGGCGACACCGGCCGAGTCGAGGACCGCCAGGGCCACCCGGACCGGTCCCGCGACGCGCGAGCCAACCTCGATCCGGTCGATGAGCTCGGCCTGCTCCGGCGAGAGCAGCTCCAGCGTGGCGCGTCCCGCGCCAAGGACCGCGCCGCGCGCCTTCCCGTCCTCCCACGACTCGAGGACAGGAAGGCCCAGCGAATCGCGGTAGAAACGGAGGGCGCGGGGGTAGTCCTCGACCGTGAGCGCGAGCCGGAGCTCGCTGACCGCGCCCTGGGCTCCGAGCTCCGGAGCCGCATCGCCACCGACGAGCCTGCCGAAGCCGCGGTCCAGCCCCTCGACGAGCCGCCCGAACGAGCGGTCCACGTCCTGCGGCAACCCGAACCCGCCGGCAGCCTCGAGCGCCACGAAGCCATGGAGCGCCGCTCGCAGGGCGCGCGTCGCGTCGACGGCATCCTCGCCCGCGAGGCCACGGCTCGCCAGGACCGCGAACACGCTCCGCAGGATGGCGTCGCCCGCAGCTCCGTGCTCGGCGTCGCCGGGCGGCGCCGCCCGGAGCGTGGCCGCGTAGCGTCCCGGATGCGCCGCCGCGTACGCGCGGTAGGCGTCCGCCAGGGCCAGCACCTGCGCGCTGCCGTCCGGGCCGTCGTCCGGACCGCCGTCCGGACGGATGGTCACGCCCGCGAGCGCGCCGGCCATCGCATCGCCCAGCTCGCCGAGCGCGAGGATGGCGATGCCGCGACGCAGGGCGTCGAGCCCGCCGACGTGCTTGTACAGGCTCGGGACGGCGACCCCGAGGCGCGACGCGAGGGCCGCGAGCGTCAGGTGGTCCAGGCCGATCTCGTCGGCGAGGTCGGCTCCCCGCGCGACAACGATCGCGGGGGTCAGTCCCGCCCTAGGCATGGTTCGTGCCGTTGCCGAGGAACCCGAGGATGGCGGGGGTGACGATCTCCGGGTACTCGGCATGGGGGTAGTGGCCGGCCCCGGGAACCATCACGACCGCGGCCGGGAGCCTGCCGGCAATGAACGCCGCCTCGGCCCGCGGATCCGCGAAGTCGGGGTCGTGATCGCCCATCACGATGAGCGTCCGAGCCGCGACCTCGCCCAGGCGCGCCTCGACGGGCGCATGGCTCGTGTGCGTTGTCGCGACGAACGCCCGCCAGTGACCCGGGCGTCGCAGGCTTTCGCGGATCCGCGCCCGGTGGGCCGAGAGGTCCGTCGGGGCTCGACCCGGGAAGAGGCGCGCGTACCAGGCTGACCAGGCCGTCGCGCCCCACGGGCGCAGCAGCGCCAGCCGGAGCAGCAGCGCGGCGGCCCGGCCGCCGGACGGGTTGCGGACGAAGGGCCCGACCAGCACGAGCGCGGCTACGAGGTCCGGCGCCTCCGCGGCAGCCCACGCCGCTGCACCGGCCCCCATCGAGTTCCCGATGAGCACGGCGGGCCCGTCGCCGAGCTCGGCGAGCAGCGCGACGACATCCGACCCCGCGGCGACGTCGTCGTACTCGGCGAAGGTGGCGTCACTGTCGCCGTGACCGCGCAGGTCCATCGTGGCGACCCGATACCCGGCCGCCACGAGCGCCGGCGCCAGGAACCGGTAGCTCGAGCGAAGGTCGCCCATCCCTGGCATGCACACGACGAGGGGACCGGCTCCCGCGAGGTCGTAGGCGATCCTCCCACCCGGGCGATCCAGGAACCTGGTCGGGTGCTGCGCTCCCGTCGTCGTCTCCGTCATCGTCTCCGTCATCGTGACCCTCCGCGCGTTCGTGCCGACTGGTCGGCCACAACCACGTAGCTATTGTCATTAGCTTTGCCTCTGGACATTGTGGCGAAGGTCATTAGCTTTGTCAAGGGGTGCCACGGCCAGGGGCAGCGACGGCCCGGGGCGGTGCCGCTCGGCGAGTGCCCCGGCACAGCCTGCGACGCTCGGCGGCTGCGCCGGTCCGGGTCGCGCTGGACACGTGCTGGCGGCCTGTCGCATCCTGAACCGCCCGACCATCGCGTCCCAACGAAGGAAGTCCGCGTGAGCAAGAGCCGCCTCGAGGCGTTCAGCGACGGCGTGGTCGCGATCCTCATCACGATCATGGTGCTGGAGCTCAAGGTG
>JADGQG010000209.1 GCA_017882025.1 Chloroflexota bacterium | reverse complement strand
GTCGGCGACCAGCCGGCGGAGCGTGCCGTCGTCGACCGGCCCGTCGAGCGCGCCGGAGGCGACGCGACCGTCGAGGGCGACCCGGAGCAGGACGTGGCTGACCTCCTCGGCGACGTTCTGATGGATGAAGTTGGTGGCGAAGCGGGTCAGGCTGTCGATGCCGCGGCGGACGGTGACCTCCGCCTCGGCCGGACCGGCCTGCTCGGCGACGAGATCGAGGACCCGCTCGGCAGTCGTCGCGGGCTCGCTCGTCGCGGGCTCGCTCGTCGCCGAGTTCCCATCGGCCGACCCGCGCCCGGTCGTCTCGGTCGTCATCCCCGGACCCCAACCCGGATCCCGCGGAAGCGCGCCGGGACCGCCGGATGACCGGTGTGGCCGATCTGCTGGGGTTGGCCCTTGCCGCAGTTCGGCGTCCCCCAGAACGTCCACTCGTCCGGCCCGCCGAGCATGTCGAGCGAGCCCCAGAACCGCGGGCTGATCGCCGTGTACGTCGGGTTCTTGAGCAACCGGCCCCGCTTGCCGCCCTTGATCTCCCAGCCGATCTGGCAGCCGAACTGGAAGTTCAGCCGCTTGTCGTCGATCGACCAGGAGCGGTTCGTATCCATCAGGATCCCGTCGTCGGTGGCCGCGATCATCGCGTCGAGCGAGTCGCTGCCCGGCAGCAGCCCGACGTTCGTCATCCGGACCATCGGGATTCGGTTGAAGCCTTCCGCCCGGATCGCGCCGGCGGACCGTTCGATGCCGGCCAGCGCCGCCGAATCCCGGCCGCTCAGCGTCCCGACCCAGACGCCGTCACGGACGATGTCGACCGGATGGGCCGGCGTCCCCTCGTCGTCGAAGCCGAAGCTGCCGAGGGCGCCGGGCAGGGTCGCATCGGCGGTGATGTTCATCAGCTCCGAGCCGAAGCGAAGCGAGCCGAGCTTCGGCAGCTCGAGCCACGACGTCCCGGCAAAGGCCGCCTCCCAGCCGAGGATCCGGTCGAGCTCGACGGCATGACCGACCGACTCGTGGATCTGGAGCGCCATCTGCTCGCTGCCGAGGATCAGGTCGGTCGCATTCAGGGACGGGCACTGATCGGCCGTCAGGAGGGCGCGCGCCTCCTCGGCGATCCGCGCCGCATTGGCCGGCAGATCCAGCTCGCGGATAAGCTCCCAGCCGCGGGTACCGTACTGACCCCGGATCCCCGGGTAGCTGCGCTGCTGCGTCTCGCGCTCGCCGACGGCCAGCGCCGAGATCGACGCCCCGCACTCGACGATGTGCTGGTCGATCCGGTGACCCTCGCTGCTGACGAGCCACTTGCGGGTGTCCCAGATGCGATGGCTCGCCTCGGACACGTCGGCGCCGTGCTCGCCCATCGTCCGCGTCACGCTTTCGAGCAGATCGCCCTTCTCGGCGAGGGACACCGACCAGGGATCCACGCGGTAGTCGCTCTGCCATGAACCTTGGGTCGCCGGCTCCTCGGCAAGGCCGAGGTCGGCACCCGGCACGAGGGTCGACGCCCGGGCGACCGCGGCTGCCTGCTCTCCGGCCCGTCGCGCCGCTGCCGATCCCACGTCCGGCACCGCGAAGAAGCCCCAGCTCGACCCGATCAGGGCCCGGACGCCCACACCGGCCCGCTCCTCGCGGTCGAGGCTCTCGACGGCGCCGTTGCGGGCCGCCATCGCCTCTGTCCGCATCTCCATCACCCGTGCGTCGGCGTAGCGGGCACCGGCGTTGAGCGCGGCCTCGACCGCGGCGGTGGCGACATCGTACATCGCCCACATGCTAGGCCGATGTCGACCGCCGTGCGAATCGCTGGGATCGGCTGTCAGACGAGCCCTTCGAGCCGCCGCACGGCGGCATCCGGTCCGGGCATCACCGCGATCTCCGCGGCGATCGCCGCCGCTCGTTGGCGATAGCGCGGATTGCCGAGGACGTCATCGACAGCGGCCAGAACCAGCCCCGGCGTCAGGTCGCTCGGGTCACCGCGCAGAACGGATAGGCAGGCAGGGTCGTGCGCATCGTCAGCCACTGTGTCGTCGTTTATACGCGCCTCGAGATCTGGCAGGACTATCAGACGATGAAGATGTGGCTGGAGGTGCCGATCAGCTCCGTGGCCGGGGTGCTCGATCAGGTCCGCAGTCGCGCTCTGACCTTCGCCCGGGAGATCGAGGAAGAGAACCCGGCGGCCGGTGAGACGAAGGGCGACCAGGCCACCAGCGCGCCGCCGGTCCCATAGGCGGGCACCAAGTCTGCCGCGGTGCCGTCGCCGTGGCTCCGCTCCCTGGCGGTGGGCCGTGTCCCAGCGATCGTCTTCGTGGTCGTGCTCACGCTGGCCGTGGCCACGACGTGGCCATTCCAGGCGGTCCCGTTCGCGCTCGCGGCGGCACCGCTCAGGACCCTCGCGCTGGTCGTCGACGATCCCGCCTGAAATCGCCCCTGGCTGCGCGCCCGGGACCCCCACGCTATGACCTGATCGAGCCTGACACCCCGGCCGCGGGTCACGTCGGCCGCAGTGACATCGCTCGATCGCCCCCATCGCCTGTTGCATTCCTCGCCCCGGGTGGCAGGCTTGAGGGTGCCAGGCCGGCTCCGGCCGGCAGCGGAGAGGCGTCGTGTGACCTACAAGCAGAGCGGGCCCGACGAGGTCCGCCCCAACACCCTGCGGGACCAGGCGGCCCCGAACACGTTCCGCAGCCAGGCCGGCCCCGGAACCGTCGGCGGGCAAGATCTGAACAGCGGCGGCAGGAACGCGGCGCCACCCAGGCGCGTGGCCCGGCCGCAGCTCCGCGTCTGGGTGTACGTGGCCCTGGCCGTGCTGGTGGTCTTCGTCGCCCTGTATCTGCTGAGCGGGACGCCGTAGTCGAGAGGCGGGGCTTCCTGCGCGCTGGGCCGGGTCGCGCCTAGGTCGGGGTGGGTGTCGAGTACGCGGGTGACGCGCCGCCGTTGGGCCCATCCGCGCTCGGCCGGGCCCGTGCAGGGGTCATACTGGAGCGGCTTCGAAACGGGAAGGCAGCGTTGGCGATCGGGCTGTTGCTCCCCGTGCACGTCGTGGTGGCCGCCGCGCTGCGGCAGGCGTTCTTCTCGATCCGGCGCTTGGGGCGCGGGCACTGCGGGGGTGCGATGGTGGCAGGCAACGCGCCGGGGCAGGTCGAGACAGTCATCGCGTGGTCGGGAGGGCGGCGCCTCCACCTGCTCACCTGGGGTGAGATCAGCGAGGGGCAGCGGGCCAGCGTGG
>JADGQG010000066.1 GCA_017882025.1 Chloroflexota bacterium | reverse complement strand
GTCCATCTAGGCTCGGCCTCGCACGTCCTGGAGGAGGATCGGCCGGAGCTCGATGAGCCGCAGGGCGGTCTTGCTCCGGGCGACGACGGGGTTCACGCATGCGCAGTACGCGTTGTGAGCGCAGACGCCGCAGTTTCCATCGCAGTCCAGCGCCGCGGCGTAGCTGCAGTTCCTGCAGTCGCGCTCACAGGCGATGAGATCGACGAACGCGGCGTCAGTGATCTGCTTCACCGCTCCCTCAAGTACTGCAGTGGCGACGTCAGGCCGGTCGAATTCCCGCCGGGACGGGAGCTGGGCATCGCCGGTCGGTGATAATGGTGTGAGTATACGAGGGCAACGCGAAGCGGCCAAGAGGGAGTTTTCGGCAGTCGCAACGGTCCGGGAGACGGGTTTTCCCGGGGCCCGCGTCGGGCGCCGCGGCGCAGGCCGCCCCGACCGGTCGGTCAGGGCGAGCCGGCCGCCCCGAGCTCCGGGTCGATCGCCCCGCCCACCAGGCCGTAAAAGGCCAGCGCGCCCAGCTCGTGGAGGGTCGCATCCAGGCGCTGTCCCAGGCCGGCATCGGTGGGGCTCGTCGTCGTCGGTGAGCCGTACGCCTGGATCTTCAGGTCCATGCCCATCCGGATCACGCGCAGCATGTGCGTCCGGTCCGAGACGAAGAGCGCGCTTCGCAGCCCATGCGCGCCGAGGATGACGGACACTGCCTCGAGCGATTCGAACGTGGACCGGCCGCGATCCTCCTCGAGAATTGCGGCGTCGGGAACGCCGTGGGCGACCGCGTAGGCGCGCGCGACCGCGGCTTCCGTCGTCCGGTCGCCCTCGCGCCGACCGCCCGTCACGATGAAGACGGGCGCCACACCGTCCGCGTAGAGGCGCACCGCGTGGTCGAGGCGGCTGGCGAGGACCGGTGACGGCCGCCCGTCGTACTGCGCCGCGCCCATCACGACGATCGCGTCCACCGGCCGCGTCTCGTCCACGGCGCCGTGCTGCCAGATTCGGAAGGTCGCGTAGCCGGTGACGAGGACGCCGCCGACGACCACTGCCAGGCCCACCAGGGCGAGCTCGCGGACCGGCGACCGCCCGACGTGATCGTTCAGCGGCCGTGACATTTCTTGAACTTGAGCCCCGACCCGCAGTAGCAGGGGTCGTTGCGGCCGAGCTTCGCGGCCGCGGGGTTCGCGCCCCTGGCGGAGTCGGTGCGGGCCTCGTCGCCCAGCCGCTCCTGCATCGCCCGGAGGGCGGGCGATGCAGGGAGGTTTCGGGCGGCCGCCACGGTTGCCCGCGAGGGCCCCGAGGGTCGGGCACTGGATGTGGAGGCCCCACCGCCCGAGAACGTGGCGCTCGTCGGTGCCGTGCCGCTCACGCTCGGCTGGGTGGCCGCGCCCGCGGCGCCGGCAGCGCCCGCGGACCGGACCGCCGCGGCGCCGGCAGCGAGGCTCGCGGCGAGCTCCGCCTCGTCGGCCGTGGGGGTCGAGGGCTGGCGGACCACCGACACGCGGAAGATCGTCGTCGCCACCTGATGGCGGATCAGGTCGCTCAACTGGTCGTAGAGGTTGAAGGCCTCCTTCTTGAACTCGTTGAGCGGGTCCTGCTGGGCATAGCCGCGGAGCCCGATCCCGCGCCGCATGTCATCGAGCTCCGTCAGGTGCTCGATCCAGAGCGAGTCGACCGTCCGGAGCAGGACGAGGCGCTCGATCATCGACCAGTCCTCGACGCCAACCTCGGCCGACTTCTCCTCGAGCTTCGCGTCGGCCAGCTCGTGGAGGTGATCGGCCAGCACCTCGCGTCCTCCGATCTCCCAGAGCTCGTCCTCTGAGGTTCCCGGCCCTTCGAGGCCCATGGCGTGCAGCGCCGCGGAGAGCCCTTCCATGTTCCAGTCATCGGGGATCTCTGCCGCGCAGTACGTGGCGAGGAGCGCGTCCACCTCCTCGTTGAGGAACGCATCCACCGTCTCCGTCAGGTCCTCGTTGCGGAGCACCTTGTCGCGCTCGGCGTAGATCGTTTCGCGCTGCTTGTTGATCACGTCGTCGAACTCGACCACGCGCTTCCGGATATCGAAGTTGTAGCCCTCGACCCGCGTCTGGGCGCTTTCGATGGTCTTGCTGACAATGCGCGATTCGATCGCGACGTCATCCTCCAGCCCCAGCCGTTCCATCAGGCCTGCGACCCGCTCGGAGGCAAAACGCTTCATCAGGTCGTCTTCGAGCGAGAGGTAGAAGCGCGAGGAGCCTGGGTCGCCCTGCCGCCCGGCGCGGCCGCGGAGCTGGTTATCGATCCGGCGCGAGTCGTGGCGCTCTGTACCGATGATGTGGAGCCCGCCCGCGGCCACCACCCGCTCGTGGTCGGCGTCGCAGATCGCCTTCGCCTCGGCGAATGCCTCGTCATACGTCGCCTTGTCCACTTCGGCCGGGTTCAGCCCGCGCCGATGGAGGATCTCCGAGGCCATCCCGGCTGGGTTGCCGCCCAGCTGGATGTCCGTCCCTCGACCGGCCATGTTCGTTGCGATCGTGACGGCGCCCGGGCGGCCCGCCTGGGCGACGATCGGCGCCTCCTTCTCGTGGAACTTGGCGTTGAGGACCTCGTGCTTGATGCCGCGCTGCCCGAGGAGCTCGGACAGGATCTCGGACTTCTCGACGCTGACCGTGCCCACCAGGATCGGCCGGCCTGCATCCCGCATTTCGACGGTCTCGTCGATGAGCGCCTTGTACTTGCCCTGCTCGTTGCGGAAGACCAGGTCCTGCTCGTCGTCGCGGATCATGGGCTGGTTGGTGGGGATCGAGACCACCTCCAGCTTGTAGATCTTGTGGAACTCCTCGGCCTCGGTCATCGCGGTGCCGGTCATGCCGGCGAGCTTCGCGTAGAGGCGGAAGTAGTTCTGGAACGTGACGGTGGCGAGGGTCACGGACTCGCGCTGGACGCGCAGACCCTCCTTGGCCTCCATCGCCTGGTGGATGCCCTCGCTCCAGCGCCGGTCGGGCATCTGGCGGCCTGTGAACTCGTCGACGATGACGATCTCGCCATCCCGCACGATGTAGTCGCGATCGCGCTTGTAGAGCGCGTGGGCCTTGAGCGACGCGTCGAAGTAGCGGGTCAGCCGCGGATCGTCGTAGAGGTTCTGGACGCCGAGCCACTGCTCGATCTTCGTGATCCCCTCTTCCGTCGGCGAGACCGCGCGATCCTTGAGGTCGACGAAGTAGTCGCCGCCTTCCTCCTCGCCCTCCGCTCGGGCCCGGAGGCGGGGCACGAGCCGGGCAAACTGGAAGTACAGGTCGGCCGACTCTTCAGCCTGGCCGCTGATGATCAGCGGCGTGCGCGCCTCGTCGATGAGGATGTTGTCCACCTCGTCGACGATCGCGAAGTAGTGGCCTCGCTGGACGCGCTGGTCCATCTCCGTGACCAGGTTGTCGCGCAGGTAGTCGAACCCGAAGTGGTGGTTCGTGCCGTGAGTGATGTCCGCGGCGTAGGCCTCGCGGCGGGCGCATGGGCGGAGGTTGATGAGCCGCTCGTCGCTGGTGGGGTAGCCGGGCTCGAAGACGTAGGCCTCCTCCCCGACCACGACCCCGACCGACAGGCCGAGGAAGTGGTAGATCGGGCCCATCCACTGGGCGTCGCGGCGGGCGAGGTAGTCGTTCACGGTCACGACGTGGACGCCCCGGCCGGTCAGGCCATTGAGGATCGCGGCGAGTGGTGCGACGAGGGTCTTGCCCTCGCCGGTCTTCATCTCCGCGATCTTGCCCTGGTGGAGCACGGTCGCGCCCATCAGCTGGACGTCGAAGTGGCGCATCCCAAGCGTCCGGCGCATCGCCTCGCGGGCGGCCGCGAAGACCTCCGGCAGGACGTCGTCGAGCGCTGCCTGGAGCTGCGCCGTCTCCTTCGTCCGTCGCTCCGTCTCGAGGTCGCGGCGGCGGGCGGGGTCGTCCTCCTCGAACTCGTCGGTGGTCGGGCCGAAGCCCGCCTGGAGCTCCGCCAGATCGGCCCGGATCTCATCCATGCGGGCCCGGATCCGGGCCTCGGATTCGCCCTCGAGCGCCGACTCGAGGGCGTTCGCAGCATCCACGAGCGGCTGGACGCGCCGCACCTCGCGGTCATTGGAATCGACGAAACGGGAGAAGAAGCCGAGCACCATGGGACGGTCAGTATAGGCGTGGGGCCCCGCGCAGGCCCTCCGATCACCCCTTGCCGGGACCGGACTCCACGAGGTTGCCCCGGCTACTTCCAGAACCCGGAGCCGTACCCGGCCAGGAGCAGCACGAACGTCAGGGCGCCCAGCGCCAGCCAGAAGAGGACCGCAACGGACGTGCGCGTCGGGTTCATCTCCCGGTTCGCGAGCAGCGACGCGTTCCAGCGCGGCGAGCGGAGCTGGGTCCGCCAGTCTTTCGGTGTCTCGGTGCGGGGCTCCAGGCCGCCCTGGCCGTCGGGTTGGTGCAGCTGGAGGGTCATCGGTCTCCGAACGTTCAGGCCGGGGCCAGGCCGGTATCGGCGGGATGATCGGGGTCGTGACGCGTCGTCAGGTGCTCCGGCGGCAGGACGGCGCCGGTCCGGGCATCCAGCGTCTGCTCGACGCCGTCCTCCCAGAGGATCATCTCCTGCGTCAGTGACGCCTCGCTGCTGAACAGGGCACCGACCGACTCGCCGCGATGGATCCGTCGGATCGCCTCCCCGATCAGGGGCGCCACGGAGAGGGTGGTGATCTGGGGGATCCGCTTCTCAGGCGGGAGCGGCACGGAATCGGTCAGGACGAGCTCCCGGATAGGGGAGCCCGCGATGCGGTCGATCGACCCCTCGGACAGGATCCCGTGCGTGGCGCAGGCGTAGATCTCCTCGACGCCCTCCCGGACCAGCGCACGGACTACCTCCATGATTGTCCCGGCGGTGTCGACCTCGTCATCCACGATGATCGCGCGCCGCCCGCGGACCTCGCCGATGACGTTCAGCAGCTCGGCCCGGTCCAGGTTGCCCACGCGGCGCTTCTCGATGATCGCGAGCGGTGCGTCCAGCAGCTCGGCGAATGTCCTGGCGCGCTTCGCGAAGCCCAGGTCCGTGACGACGACGATGTCGGTCAACGCTTTCTGGCGGAAGTAGTTGGAGAGGAGGTGGACGGCGGTCAGCTCGTCGACCGGGATGTTGAAGAAGCCCTGGATCTGGCCCTGGTGCAGGTCCATCGTGAGGACGCGGTCGGCGCCTGCCACCGTGATCATGTCGGCGATGAGACGCGCGGTGATCGGGACGCGCGGCTGGTCCTTCTTGTCGGAGCGCCCGTAGCTGTAGTACGGGATGACCGCCGTGATCCGCCCCGCGCTCGCCCGCTTGAAGGCGTCGATCATGATCAGGAGTTCCATGATCGACTGGTTGACCGGGTGGCAGGTCGGCTGGACCAGGAACACGTCCTTCTCGCGGACGTTGTCGAGGATCTTGACGAAGATGTTCTCGTTCGCGAACGAGAAGACCTCGACGTCGCCCAGCCGGACGCCAAGGTAGCGACAGATCTTCAGGGCAAGGCCGCGGTTGGCGTTGCCCGTGTAGACGTCGAACGAGTCGGAGTACACGAGCCCCTCCTCCGCGCCGAAGGCCGTCATCCTCCCGACGGATCCCCTCCCGGCCCGGTCGGCCCCGCGTCGGGACCGCCATTGTCGCCCATGCCCTCCCGCTCCGCCAGCCCTTCGCGGAACGCGGCAATGCCGACCACCCGGTCGCCCTCGTTCAGGCGCATCGTGATGACTCCGCGTGCCCCGGACGAGTACCGGTTGATCGTCTGCGTCTCGGTCCGGACCACCTGCCCGCCGGCGGAGATGAGGAGGAGCTCCTCGTCCGCCTCGGTCACCTGCTGGACCGCCGCCACGCGGCCGGTCTTGCGACCCTCCAGGGGGATCAGCATCACGCCCTGGCCGCCGCGGTGCTTGCGCCGGAACTCGCGCAGCGCCACGCGCTTCCCGTAGCCCGTCTCGGTCAGGACCAGCAGGTCCGTCCCGGGCTGGACCACGCTCATCGCAACGACCTCGTCGCCGGCACGTGCAAGACGGATCCCGATCACGCCGGCGGCGTCGCGGCCCATGGCCCGGACCTCGCTCTCTGCGAACCGGGCCAGCTTGCCCTGGGCGGTGGCGATGATCACGTCGTCGCTGCCCGCCGCGACGTCCACCCAGGCCAGCTCGTCCCCGCCCGCGAGCGTGATCGCCCGGATCCCGGACGAGCGGACCTTCTCGAACTGCTCCAGCGGCGTCTTCTTGACGGTGCCCTTCCGGGTGGCCATCACGAGGTAGGACGCGGCCGTGAAGTCCGGCACCATGAGCGTGGCGGTCGGGACTTCTCCGGCCTCCACCTGGACGCCCGGCAGGTTGATGATCGGGATTCCCTTCGCCTGGCGGCTGGCGTCCGGCACGTTGTGCACCTTGGCCGAGAAGACGCGCCCACGGTTCGTGAAGAAGAGCGCCCAGTCGTGGGTGTTGGCGACGAGGAGGCTGTCCACGGCGTCCTCCTCGCGGGTGACGTGGCCGATGATCCCCTTGCCGCCACGGCCCTGGCGTCGGTAGGTGGCCACAGGCTGGCGCTTGATGTAGCCACGGCGGCTGATGGTGACAACGACGTCCTCGTCGGCAATCAGATCCTCGTCGGTCATCTCGCGCGAGGAGTCGTCGACGACGCGCGTGCGCCGCTCGCCGGCGTACTTCCGCTTCAGCTCGGTGAGCTCGCCCTTGATGATCGCGAGGATCCGGGCCGGGTTGGCGAGGATGTCCTCCAGCTCGGCGATCTGCTGGATCACCGCCAGGTACTCATCCTCGATCTTCTTCCGCTCGAGGGCGGCGAGGCGGGCCAGTCGCATGTCCAGGATCGCCTGCGCCTGCAGCTCGCTCAGGGTGAAGCGCTCCATGAGATTGCGCCGGGCGGTCTCCACGTCGGCCGACTCGCGGATCGTCCGGATCACCTCGTCGAGGTGGTCCAGTGCGATCTTGAGCCCCTCCAGGATGTGGGCCCGCTCGCGGGCCTTGCCCAGCTCGAACTCGGTCCGCCGACGGACGATTTCGCGGCGATGGTCCACGTGGTGCTGGATCACGGCCTTGAGCGGAAGCGTCTGCGGCTGGCCGTCGACGAGGGCGAGCATGTTGAGGTTGAACGCGAGCTGCATCGACGTGTGCTTGAACAGGTTGTTCAGCACCGTGTGCGGGTTCGCGTCGTTCTTGACCTCGATGTAGATCCGCATCCCGTCCCGGTCGGACTCGTCGCGGAGGTCGGCGATGCCGTCGATGCGCTTGTCCTTGACGAGGTCGGCGATCTTCTCGAGGAGCGACGCCTTGTTCACCTGGTAGGGCAGCTCGCTGACGATGATCGCCACCCGGTCGCGGCGCGCCTCCTCGAAGGCGACCTGGGCCCGCATGATCACCCGGCCGTGGCCGTGGGCGTACATCTGCCGGATCGCGTCGACCGTCTCGGTGACGCCGGTGAGCGCGTTCTTCTGCTGCTCGAAGCGGAAGATGGAACCGGCGGTCGGGAAGTCGGGCCCCTTGATGAACGCGCACAGGTCGTCGGTCGTCAGCTCCGGGTCGTCGATGAGCGCGATCGTCGCGTCGACGACCTCGCCGAGGTGGTGCGGCGGGATGTTCGTGGCCATCCCCACGGCGATGCCCGAGCTCCCGTTGACGAGCAGGTTCGGCAGCCTTGCGGGCAGGATGACCGGCTGCCGATGCTGGCCGTCGTAGTTGTCGACGTAGTCGACGGTGGCCTTGTCGATGTCGGCGAGCATCTCGGCCGCGATCGGGGCGAGCCGCGCCTCCGTGTAGCGCATCGCGGCCGCTGAGTCGCCGTCGACGGAGCCAAAGTTGCCCTGCCCGTCCACCAGCGGGTAGCGCATCGAGAAGTCCTGGGCCAGGCGGACAAGGGTGTCGTAGATCGCCTGGTCGCCGTGCGGGTGGTACTTGCCCATCACCTCGCCGACGATCGCCGCGCACTTCCGGTACGAGGCGTTCGAGGCCAGGCCCATCTCGCCCATGGCGTACAGGATCCGGCGGTGGACCGGCTTGAGGCCGTCGCGGACATCCGGGAGCGCGCGGGCCACGATCACGCTCATCGCGTAGTCGAGGTAGCTCGTCCGCATCTCGTCCTCGATGCGGATCGTTCGGATGTTACCCAGGTCGTCGGTCACGGAATGGGTCTCCGGTTCAGGTCAGGCTGGGTGCCGGGCGTGGCCGTCCCACGACCCGTCTGCACGAAGGCGACGGCGGTTGCGGCGGCGGCGGACGTGTTGGCGGCCGCGGGCGTCCGGCGGACGCCCGCGAGCAGAGCGCGAATCCCGACCGAATCGGTCGGGGCGAGCTTGGCGAGCGCGTCGCGCACGACCCACGCGCGGGCCCCATCGGCCGTCGCAGCCGCCCGCCCGCCCTCCCGCCGGCAGAAGGCGGTCACGGCGGCCGGGTCAACGGCCGTCAGGTTGCGGAGCGCCCAGCTGAGCGCCTTCTGGACGTCCGGCTCGGGGTCGCCGATCAGCAGGCCGACGAGCGCGAGGCCGCGTGCGGCGACGTCCGGCGTCCGCCCAGCCGCCCGGTCCACGAACGGGATCGTGGCGACCGTGGAGCCAACGAGCCGGCGCTCCCAGCGGCTGGGGCTGTAGACCAGCTGCTCCAACTCGGCCCAACGGTAGGGCTCGCGGAGGATGCCGGGCCCGATGGTCGCCGCCAGCGTGTCGACGCTGATCCAGTCATCCGCTTCGGCGGCGAGCTGGCGGAGCGCCTGCCAGGCGCGTTCCGGATCGTCCGGAAGGATCCGGCCGAGGAGCCAGCAGGCGAACCAGCGCAGCTCCCTGAGCGGATCGCGGGCGAGCGCCTCCGCGACCGGAAGGAGCCGGGCGGCGCGAACACCCCGCAGCTCGTCCGCCAGCGCGCGGTGCACGGATTCGAGGAGCGGCAGCCGAACGCCGAGCAGCGGTCCGATCCCGGGCGCGACCAGCCGCTGGCCGGCCAGGTAGGCCGGATCGGCGAGCGTTGCGAGGCCGTCGCGGGTGGCCGCCACGAAGCCCGCCGGGCCGTCGACCTCGTCCGCGAGCCTGCGGCCCAGGTCGCGTGCGGCATCTATGTGCGTCGCTACGAACGCATTGGATGCGAGGGTCGTGGCGCTCGACGTCCGGGCGGCTGCGGCCGCGGTCACGGTGCCGCCTCGCGCGGATGAGCGAGCGCGCTTGCCGTCGCCGGCGCCGGCGCCGCCTCGCCCTCCGGGACCAGGCGGAACCGGTACCGATCCTTCAGTGCCTGCTTACGTTCCGGGGGCGCGGCCACGTACAGGGCATCGGCCGTGGCCAGGAGCTCGCCCGTCTCCGCGTCCGTCAACTGTGCCCGCGTCGTCAGGAGTCTTCGACGGCGCTCGACCAGGCGCCCCTCGGCACGCAGCCGGCGCCCGATGGGCGTAGGGCGGCGATACTGGATCGTCAGCTTCGCGGTGTATCCCCACGAGTCCGCGCTCGCGAGCGCCCAGCCCATCACCTCGTCGAGGATGGTGGCGACGATCCCGCCATGGGTGATGTCCTCCCAGCCCTGGAAGTCGGGCGCCAGGGTCGTCTCGGTCCAGCAGGTATCGCCGGCCACGTGCAGGACAAGGCGAAGGCCGACGGCGTTCAGCTCGCCGCAGGCGAAGCAGCTGTGGGGTGCGACCTCGAACCGCCCCGCCGCGGTCACGACCTCAGATGTCAAGGTTCTGCACCTTCCGCGCCTCGGACATGATGAAGCTCTTGCGCGGCGCCACCTTCTCGCCCATCAGCATCGTGAAG
>JADGQG010000065.1 GCA_017882025.1 Chloroflexota bacterium | reverse complement strand
CGGCGGCTAACCCTGCTGGCGGGCGGCCTTCTTGCGCTTTGCTTCCTTCCGCTTCCGCTTCACGCTGGGCTTCTCGTAGTGCTCGCGACGGCGAGCTTCAGCGAGAATGCCGGACTGCTGGATCTTCTTGTTGAAGCGGCGAAGCGCGCTCTCGAAGGTCTCGTTCTCACCAACGCGGATTTCTGCCAATGCCGGGATCACCTCCTCCGCCCTGGGATCGTCTGGTTCGCGGCACCGCCGGGCGAGTGTCGGCGCACGCGTGCTCGGCGATGCGCGCGAACGCGACCTCCGGGCCCGGCGGAGTGTAGCCCCGGTGAGGTCGCATTTGCAAACGCCGGCGGAACGCGAAGCCAACGCGGAGGCCGAGGCTGACTGCATCGCACGCAGCCACCCGCCGTGCACGTGACGCACGCTCCCGCGGCCGACACGCACTTCGGCGGCACAAGCGTGCTGGCTTTATCCAACTGACGCACGAGACGAGCGGCGGGCTGAAGCGAGGGCCGTCGATCTGCGTGCCATGCACGATTCCTGCACCAGGGGACGCCCGCCGGCCGGAGCATGCCTCTGACCGCCCGTGGCCGGGGCGACTGGGACGGCGCCGGCACGCGCCGCCCCTATTCGGTCAGGTCCATGCGGGAAACCCGCCGAACCAGCGCCGCCACGATCACGATCCCCCATCCCGCCGCGATCGCCGCGCCGACCAGTGGCGGCATCACGAGCGCCCCAGGGTCGGGCTGGGGCGCGTACGGGACCTGGAAGCTGGCGGCCGCCTCCGCCGCGGCCGCCAGGCCGCCGATCCGCACCCCCGGGAGCAGCTGCGGAAGCCACCCGAGCGCGCCGGCATCCCGCCAGAACCCGAGGTTCGTGACAACCGCCTCGGCGATCAGGTAGACCACGAGGACGAGCACAGCGCCTCCGCCACTCCTGGTGAGGGTCGCGGCGAGCGTCCCCGCCAGCGCGAGCGCCACGAGGAGGAGCCACACCGCGGCCGCGTAGACCAGTGCGCCGCCGAGCGTGGGCGGCGGGGTGTCCCCGGTCCAGGCGACGCCCGCGAGCGCCGGGAGGAGCGCCGCGAGCGTGACGAGGACGACGACGAAGACGCCGAGCGCCGCGGCAAGAGTCACCAGGCGAGCCGCGAAGAATGCGACGCGGCCCGGGCGGGCCAGGACGACGTTCCTGATCGTGCCGCGAGTGAACTCGAGGCCCGTCCACGACGCCCCGAGGTACAGGCCTGCCAGGTACAGCAGGAAGCTGCCCACCCCGGTCATGCCCAGAAGCGTCGCGATGCTCGCCGGGAACGTGTACTGGTTTCGCAGCAGCAGGTCCTGGGCGAGCACCTCGGGCGGGACGGGGTCGCCGGGCGGCCCGAAGTACTGGATCCGGTTCGCCAGCCCACTGAAGTAGCCGAGCAGCGTGAGCAGCACGACGCCGGCGAGGAGCCCCCAGACATCGAGCCGGCGCCGCTGGCGCAGCCACTCCGCCCGGAGCAGCGACCTCATCGCTCACCCGTGCCGGGCGTCCGGGCCCCTGCGCCCGGCGGCCGCGATGCGTCAGGGTCGCGCGTCAGCTCCAGGAACGCCGCCTCCAGCGTGGGCCGGATGGGCGCCAGCTCGGCCGGATAGAGGTCGCGCCCCGCCAGCAGCCGGGCCACGTGGCTCCCCGCCTCTGGCGGTGCGTCGACAACCAACGTCGCCAGGGTTCCGGGCGCCACGGGCGTCGGCGCCTCGTCGCGGACGACGAAGCCCGCCGACCGGAGCGCCGCCGCGGCGGTCGCCGCCTGGTCCGGCGAGTCGAACCGGACCCGAATGCCGGCGCCATCGCCGAGCAGCTCGCGAGTCGGGCGTTGGGCGACGATCCGCCCCCGGACGAGCACGGCGACATCGGTGCAGAGTTGCTCCACCTCCGTGAGCACATGGGTCGAGAGGAAGACAGTGATGCCGTCCTGGGCAAGAGCGGCAATGAGCTGGCGGACTTCCACGACGCCGGCCGGATCGAGCCCGTTCGTGGGTTCGTCCAGGACCAGGAGCTCCGGCTCGCGAAGGAGCGCGAGCGCAAGTGCCAGGCGCTGGCGCATCCCGGTCGAGAAGCCGCCGACGCCGCGCTCTCCGACGTCCGCGAGCCCGACCCGCGCCAGCAGGGTTGGAACGCGCGCCCGTAGCGGTCCTTCCGCCAGCCCGGCAGTCACGCCGAAGACCAGGAGGTTCTCGGCCGCGGAGAGGTACGGGTAGAACGCGGGCCGTTCGACCAGCGCTCCGACGCGGGCGACGACCGGGGCTCCCGGACCGGCAGGCTCGCCCAGGAGGCGTGCCTCGCCCGCGGTCGGCCGGAGGAGGCCGAGCAACAGCCGGATCGTGGTCGTCTTGCCCGAGCCGTTCGGGCCAAGGAAGCCGAAGACGCGGCGAGCAGGCACCACGAGGTCGATGGCGTCCACGGCCCGGACCGGCCCGAAGGTCCGCGTGAGACCGCGCGTCTCGATCGCCGGTTCCAATCCGCTCCTCTGCCTGAAGGCCCGGTGGCGGCGCGTCGACCGTCCGCGCCGGGCGCCCGCCAAGTCTACCCGCGGGCTTCGCCGGAATGAGCGGCATCCATATACTCGCCTCATGACGCCGCGGCGCCGGATCCCGGGAGTTCGCGACCTACCGCGCGAAGGCTCGACGACTGATCCCGGTCGTGAACCTCGAGCCACGCCAGGCCCTCGGGGCGGGCCGGGCGAGACGGCGACACCCCACCGCGCGAGGATCCGACCCTGACGAATGACGCCGAGCATCTTCTCGTGGGCCTCGATCCGGCCCAGGTAGAGGCCGTCCGGATCACCCGCGGGCCGCTCGTCGTCCACGCCGGCGCCGGATCGGGGAAGACGCGGGTCGTCAGCCACCGGGTTGCATACGCGGTCGCGACCGGCGCAGTCGATCCGCGGCGCATCCTCGTGGTCACCTTCACCGACAAGGCTGCCGGCGAGATGGCGGGACGTCTGCAGGAGCTCGGCCTCCCGGGCATCGCCGCCCGGACCTTTCACGCGGCCGCCCTGGCCCAGCTCCGGCACTTCTGGCCGGGGCACCACGACGGCAAGCCGGCGCCCGCCGTGCTCGACTCGAAGATCCCGATCGTGGGCCGCCTCGCCCGCGCGCTGCCAGGCGGCTACCGCTTCACTACGGCGAAGGACTTGGCCGACGAGATCGAATGGGCGAAGAGCCGGCGTCTCCGGCCGGCCACCTACGCGAGCGAGACTGGCGACCGGACCCCGCCGATCCCGGTCGAGCTGTTCGTTCGCCTGTGGGCCGACTACGAACGGGAGAAGGATCGAGCGGGCCGGCTCGACTTCGACGACATGCTCACCCGCACCGTCGCCCTCCTCGAGGACGATCCGGCGGCGGCCGACACGGTCCGGGAGCGCTACGGCTGGTTCAGCGTCGACGAGTACCAGGACACGAACCCGCTCCAGCAGCGCCTCCTCGAGCTCTGGCTCGGCGACCGTGATGACCTGTGCGTCGTCGGTGACGAGGACCAGACGATCTACACCTTCGCCGGCGCCACGTCGGCGTTCCTTACCGGCTTCGATGCCCGCTTCCCGGCGGCCCGCGTGGTAACCCTGGACCGCAACTACCGCAGCAGCCCCGAGATCCTCGCCCTTGCCAACCGCCTGCTCGCGGCCGAGGGTCGACGGAAGCGGCTCGCGGCGACACAGCCTTCCGGGCCGAAGCCGACGATCCGGCGGTGCGTCGACGGCGAGGCCGAGCTCGCGCTGCTCGTGGCGACAATCCAGCGGCTCATCAGCGGCGGGACGCCCCGCGGCGAGATCGCGGTCCTCGTCCGGATCAACGCCCAGGTCCCGCCGCTCGAGGCGGCCCTCACGAAGGCCGGGGTTGCCTTCCGCGTCCGCGGGCAGCGCTTCTTCGAGCGGCGAGAGGTACGCGAGGCGCTCCGGATCCTGCGCCGGCTGCCAGCGGGGGCGCGGGGCCTGGACGTCGCCGACGCCCTCGAGGTGCGCCTGCGAGCGGATCTCGGGTTCGACCCGGACGGCGACGCCGTGGGCGCGGAGGCGAGAGAGCGGACAGCGTCGCTTGCCCTGGTCCTCGAGATCGCCCGCGAAGCGGTCGCGCGTCGGCCGGCGATCGAGGCGGCACCGGAGGTCGAGGCGGCAGCGGGGCTCGACGCCCGGGCGCTCCTCGCTGACTTTGAGGCGCGGGCAGCCGCGGAGGTGGAGGGCTCGGCAGACGGCGTGAACCTGCTCACGCTCCACCGGGCGAAGGGGCTCGAGTGGGACGCGGTCCTGCTTCCCGGACTGGAGGAGGGAACCCTGCCGATCCGGCAGGCCGCCGACGACGATGAAGCGCTCTCCGAGGAGCGGCGGCTCCTCTACGTCGGGCTGACCCGCGCCCGACGCCACCTGGCACTCTCGTGGGCCGAGCGTCGCGCCGGGCCGGGCGATCGCGAGGCGCAGCGGCGCCCGAGCCGGTTCCTGCGCGCACTCGAGGGAGGCGTTGCGGGAGCGCTGCCGGGGCCGGGAGCGCTGCCGGGGCCGCGCGGCGTCCGTGCGCCCCGGGTGACCGTTCTGCCGGGGGCCCCCGTCGCCTCGGCGGCTGGGGGACGCCCCACCGACGAGGCGCTCATGGCGGACCTCCGCGCGTGGCGATCGGCGCGCGCCCGGGCCGACGACGTGCCCGCGTATGTCGTCGCCCACGACGCGCTCCTGGCCGCGATCGTCGAGCAGCGGCCGGGTTCGATCGCCGCCCTGCGGCGGGTCAAGGGGATGGGTCCGGCGAAGCTCGATCGCTACGGCGACGAGATCCTCGCGATCCTGGCCCGCCACTGACGCTCCGCGTCGCATGCGCAAGATCCGCGCTGCAACCGGCCAGACCGGCCTGCGAGCCGGACCGACGGCCTACTCCGCCCGGCCCCTGCCCGTGGCCAGGCAGAGGAGCGGTCCGACGCTGCCTCAGAGGCGCACGAGCTGCAGGCTGAGGATGTTCTCGTTGCCCGACCGGATGCTGGCGAGCAACGCCTGCGACGGGGCGCGGTCGAGGTTGATCCGCGCCACAGCCGCCTCGGCGTCCTCGAAGATGATGTTCTCGGTCTCCTGCACGTTGATGTCGTCGCCGCGCAGGAGCTCGAACACGTGCGCGAGCACGCCCGGCCGGTCCCGATGGCGCACCACGAGCATGTGGGTCGCCGGCGTCCGCCGGGCGAGATTCACCACGTTCGGGACGCGCCCGGTCTCCGTGAACGACCGGACGATGCGGACCGTCTCGGCCGCGATCGCCTCCTGCGCCTGCTCGGTCGAGGCGCCGATGTGGTGTGTGCCGTACACGCCGGGCTCCTGCAGGAGCGGGCCGCTGAACTCGGCTGTCGGGGTCGCCGGCTCGTCGGGGAACACGTCGAGACCGACGCGGATCCCGCGCTCACGGACCGCCTGCGCCAGGGCGGCATAGTCCACGACCTCGGCGCGTGCCGTGTTGATGAAGAACGCACCGTGCCTGAGACGCCCGAGCACGTCGGCGCTCACGAATCCCTGCGTCTCGGCGCCCAGGGCCAGGTGCACGCTCAGGATGTCGGCCTGTTCCGCCACGGCCTGCGGGGATGGGGCGATCGTCACCCGGGAGTCACGACCCGTACGCTCGAGGCCGTAGGTCCCGAGGTCTACGCCGGGGTTCTCATCGAAGCGACGGGACCAGATGACGATGTTGAGGCCGAACGCCTGCGCGCGGCGGGCGAGTTCCTGGGCGATGCTGCCGAAGCCGAGGATCCCGAGCGTCCTGCCATAGAGGCCTGTCGCCTTCGAGAACTCCTTCTTGTTCCAGCGTCCCGCACGCAGCTCGGCGACGTTGTCGGGTATCCGGCGATCGAGGGCGAGGATGAGACCGAAGGCGAGCTCCGCCACGGCGATCGCATTCCGGCCTGGACAGTTCGCCACGTAGATTCCACGCGCCGAGGCGGCGGTGACGTCGATCGTGTTGTACCCAGCGCCTGCCCGGACGATCAACGCCAGGCTTCCCGCGTCCATCATCGTCGCGGTCACCCTCGTGGACCGCACGACGAGCGCCTCCGCTCGGGTCTCGCCGAGCGCCATCATGAGCGCGTCGTCTCTCAGCGCCGGGTCATAGACGACCTCGCACCCGGCGGCCTTGAGGCCGTCGAGGCCGGACTGCTCGAACTGATCGGCGACGAGAACCTTCATCGGGGCTTCGCTCCACTTCTTGGGGGCATGATGCGGCCGGAGTCGTCGATCCGCATCCGCTCCTCCACGGCTGGCGCGCCAGGATACCTGGCGCCATCGAGGGCGCGGGGCACCAGCGAAAGCAGCGTCAGCCCACGCGACGGAACGTGAGGAACCGTGGTGGCTCCCCAAGCGAGAGGACGTCGCCGTCGACCGCGGCGTGGAGCGTCGAATCGTCGAGATGGATCGTGCCCGGGCCTGCCAGGGACCAGCGCTGTTCTCGCGCGCCGCGCCGCGCTGAGCTCGCGCTGGCGGATCCGTCAGCCCGGAACTCGTACACGATGCTGGCCAGGTCACTCCGCCAGGTCCCGATGATCGCCTGTTCCAGCGGGACGGCCGGCGCCCCCGAGGGAGCCCCGGACATCGCGGTCGCGGCGGCGCCGGCCGGCGAGTTCGTGACAGCGGCAACGCCCGTCAGCGCGTCCGCCTGCTGGAGGAGCGCACGGGCCTCCGCGGCCCGGTCCGGGTCCGGGGACGTGGCGGCCAGCCCCAGTGCGGCGCGCACAAAACCGGGTACCTGCGGCGGAGGGGCGTCGGCGATGCGCTCCAGGTTGACGATCCTGTCCGAGTCCCCCAGCAGGTAGACCCGGACGATACCGTCCTCAGGCGCGGCCTCCCATTGCTCCAGTGACACGGAGAAGCTGCGGTCGCCGACCAGGAGGTAGTACTCGTACTCGTTCCCGGGGCTGATATGGCTCGAGTCGTCGCCAAACACGCCATCCCGCCGGTCCCGGCGGTCCCGGCGGATTGGCCCTTCGACGGACGCCACCCGTCCCGCGCCCACGGCCGCGGCCTTCGCCTGCGACCCGCGGATCCCCCCGAAGAACGCGACCACGACGCCGACGGCGAGCAACGCCGCCCCGACAAGGAACGACTCCAGCCGGCCGCCGGGAGCCCGACCAGTGAGCGCGCCGAAGACGACCGCGGCTCCCAGCCCCGCAACGACCAGGCCGGCGATGAGAAGGTTCTTCCGGTCCGACGCTGCCTCCCCCCGGTAGAAGGCGGACTGATCCGGCGTGAGGCGTCCGGACCGATTCGCATCGAGCGCGGCGCGCGGGAACGACTCTGGCAGCAACGAGCACTCCTCTCCTGGGCGCCCGGAGCGTAGCCGACGACGACGACCGTCGCCCGCCGGTCGGTCCCGCGGCTCGGCCCCGGTCCGGTTCCTGCCGACCGGGGATGCGACCCTGCCGGCCCACGCGCCGCGTGCCAGGATCCTGCCCGAGGAGTACCAGCCGCTGGTGTTCAAGACGACGCCGCATTCGGTGCCGACCTTCCTCGTAAACGGCGCCGCGGCCGGGACGTGGCGACACGAGAACGGCCGGGGTCAGTCCGCGCGGGCCACGCATCCGGACGGCGATGCCCGTACGCTAGCGAGGGCGAGCGACCCGACGCCCACGAGTTGCAGAACGCACCTGCGCCAGCTGGGGGTTCGAATATCGCTCATGACGGAAGACACCGCTCGCGCGCCGGACGCGCCGGGCGCGCCGGGCGCCCCTCCCACATGGTCGAGCAGCGAGAAGGATGCGGTCGGGACATCCCACTTCTCGAGCCGCGTCTGGTTCACGATCGGTCACGGGATCCTGAACGAGATCTACTGGCCCCGCGTGGACCGGCCCCAGGTCCGCGACCTCGGGTTCATCGTCGCTGACGACGCCGGGTTCTGGAGCGAGGTGAAAAGGGACGCCTCACGGGACGTGCGCTGTCTGACGCCCGGCGTGCCCGCCATCATCGCGACGCACACCCATCCGCGCTACACGCTGACGCTCCGCATCTGCGCCGACGACCACGCGGACGTCATCCACATCGAGGCACGCCTCGACGACCTGCGCGGCGCGTCCGATCCGGACCGCGTGGCACACCCGCTCAGGCTCTACCCGTTGCTCGCCCCGCACCTGGGCTTCAGCGGCCTGCACAACAGCGCGTGGACCGGCACGTACAAGGGACGGGCCATGCTGTTCGCCCGGAATGGCGCGTCGTCCCTTGCCCTTGCCTCGGACCCGGGCCCCGTCCGCCAGAGCGTGGGCTACGTGGGAGCCTCGGACGGCTGGCAGGACTTCGCGACCAATGGCCGGATGGCATGGACCTACGGGATCACGGAGGCCGGCAACGTGGCGGGCATGACGGAGCTGGTCCTGGCCGATGGCGTCGCGCGGCTGGCCCTCGGCTTCGGCACGAGGCCGGAGGAGGCCGGCCTGGAAGCGTGTGCCGCGCTCGCCGGCCATTTCGAGAACGCCTGGGACGAGTACGTGGGCAACTGGCACGGGTTCCTGCGCACCGTGAGCAGCGCCGCTGCGGACGTCTCGGAGGAGGATAGCGCGCTCTACCTGACCTCGGCCGCGGTCCTTCGAACCCACGCGGATCGCACGGTTCCGGGCGCGATCGTGGCCAGCCTGTCGATCCCCTGGGGCAACACGCGCAACGACCTGGGTGGCTACCACCTGGTCTGGTCGCGAGACCTCGTCGAGTCCGCCGGCGCGCTCGTCGCGCTCGGCGCCGGCCGGACGGCCCGCCGCACGCTGGCCTACCTGGTCGCGACGCAGGAGCCCGACGGCTCGTGGGTGCAGAACCAGTGGGTGGACGGCGTCGCGTACTGGTCGGGCATCCAGCTGGACGAGGCCGCCTACCCTATCCTCCTGGCCGGCGCCCTCCGGCGGGGCGGTGCCGTGGAGATGCACGGCATGGCGGGACGTGACGCGGCCGCGTTCGAGCACCTCCTGACGGAGGACGCGCTCGAGCACATGATCGCGTCGGCCGCGCGCTTCATCGCCCGGACCGGTCCCGCGACGGAGCAGGATCGCTGGGAGGAGGACGCCGGGTTGACGCCATCGACCCTGGCGCCGGTCGTTGCCGCGCTCGTCGTGGCCGCGGATCACAGCCCGGAGCCGGCAGCGACCTACCTGCGCGAGCTCGCCGACGACTGGAACGCCTCGATCGAGGAGTGGACATACGCCCAGGGAACCAAGCTCTCGAAGGTGCATGGCGTCGACGGCCACTACGTCCGGATCGCGTCGCCCCAGGTGCTGGCCGGTGCTCCCATCTCGACGCCCGTGCCGGTGCGCAACCGGCAGCCCGATTCGTCCATGATCGCGGCCGACGAGATGGTCGGCACCGACTTCCTGGCGCTCGTGCGTTTCGGCCTGCGCATGGCCGACGACCCGCGAATCCTCTCGACCCTCGCCGTCACCGACGCGCTCCTCCGGAGTGAAACGCCCAGCGGTTCCGTCTGGCATCGCTACAGCGGCGACGGATACGGCGAGCACGAGGACGGGAGTGCCTTCGATGGCACCGGGATCGGCCGGGGTTGGCCGCTCCTGGTCGGCGAGCGCGGCCACTACGAGCTGGAGGCGGGGCGTGATGCGCGACCGTACCTCGAGGCGATGCGCCGGATGGGGTCCGCCGGCGGGATGCTGCCCGAGCAGGTCTGGGACGCCGCACCGATCCCCGCACGCGGCCTGGTCCCCGGCCGGCCCAGCGGGTCCGCCATGCCGCTGGTCTGGGCCCACGCGGAGTACGTGAAGCTCCTCCGTTCGATC
>JADGQG010000208.1 GCA_017882025.1 Chloroflexota bacterium | reverse complement strand
TCCTCGGCTGGGCCTGGGTCGTGGCCCGCCTCGCCGCCCTCGCGCTCGGTGCCGGGTGGCTCCTGGCGGCCATGCGCGCGCCGGACCCGGCGGCGCTGCGGCAGCGACAGCTCCGGGCCGCGCTGGCGACCGTCGGGACCGCCGCGATCGGGGCAAGCCTGCGGTTCCTGCCCGTGATCGGCGACGCAGACCGATGGATCGGGACCTCCTTCATCACGCTCGCCGTCGTGTTCGCAACCTACGCCGTCTTCTCGGCAGGCATCTTCCTGGGCCCGGCCGTCGCGGCGCGGGCGTTCCGGACGTCGCTCGCGGGCGGCCTCCTCGTCGTCGCCCTTGTCGGCGTGCTCGTCGCCATCGAGGCGGCGAGCAGGACATATGTCGGTCTCGACCTGCCGTTCTTCCCGGCCCTGGGGCTCGTCGTCGCAGCCGCTCTCTATGGGCCGATCGGCGGCCGCGTGGGTCGCCTGATCATGGGCGGCGGCTCGCGATCGATCGCACGCGATCGGCTGCTCCGGGCCCTTGGCGAGCCGGCCCTCACGGCCAGGCCCGCCGCGGCCGGTGTTCACCCCGCGCTTGCCCGCCTCGTCCGGGCCCTCGGGGTAACCGGCGCCACCGTGACGGCGGCCGACGGGTCGCTCGTCGCATCAGAGGGCCCGGCGCCGACTGCGGGCACAGCCCGGCCCATCCCCCTGGTGGCCGGCGGGGAGGTGCTCGGTGAGCTGCGGATCGGCGAGACCGCCACCGGAGCGCCCCTCGGCGCCCGCGACCTCGAGCTCCTCGACCTGTCGGCTGAATACGTCGCGGGCGCACTCCGGACCGGTCGGCGCGAGGACGAGCAGGCGAAGGAGCTCGCCCTCCTCGCCGAGGCCCGCGCGGCGGTCGAGTCGCAGGCCGCGACGCTGCATGCCGCGCTCGTCGACCACCGCGACGCGCCACCGGGCATCCACGTGTTCGCGCTCGGCCCGCTTCGCGTGGAGCGGGGCGGGACGCCGATCGAGCGCTGGGGTGGCGACAAGGCCGGGAGCCGCCAGGCGCAGGGGCTGTTCGCGTTCCTGTACGACCGCGGCGAGCGCGGCGTGGCGAAGGACGAGGTCCTCGAGCTCATCTGGCCGGACGCGGATCTCGAGCGTGGCGACCTCGCCTTCCACCGGACGATGAGCGGCCTTCGATCGACCCTGGATCCGGGTCACCGCGGAGGCAGCAGCGCTGCCGTCCGGTTCGTGAACGACCGGTATCGGCTCGGACGCGCGGTGGTCGCCTGGTCCGATGTCGACGCATTCCTGGGGGCGCTCGACGCGGCCGCGGCCACCGATCGTCCCGACCGGCTCCGACTCCTGGAGGAGGCTCGGCGACTCTACCGCGGCGAGTATCTCGACGATTGCCCGTACTACGGTGACAGCGTCGTCGTCGAGGAGCGCAGGGCGCTGCTGCGCGGTCGGTTCGTCGATCTCATGGTCGCGATCGGCGAGCGGTACGAGACCCTCGAGGACCGCATGTCGGCGGCGGCCGCCTTCCGCGAGGCGATCCAGCGGGCGCCGGCCGGCTGTCCGCCCGCCGTGGCCGGGCTCGGGCGCCTCGGTCTCTGAAGGACCGCAGGATCGCCGCAGTCCCACCGCAGTCGCTCCGGAGTGGCGGCCGCGCATCGTGCCGGCATCAACCACCCGCACGAGAGCGAACGCCATGTCGGCCAGCCTTCGCACCGCTCCGTTCAACAGCTCCTTCAGGGCGGCGCCCGCGTGTCCGCCGGACGGGCAGGAGGCCCAGGGGCTTCCGGGCCACGCGACGGTGCCGCACGGCGCCAACGACCCGGCGGATGGGCAGCCAGCCGACCTCGCGAGGTGCATCTACGAGCAGCACCACGCCGAGCTGTACCGCTCCGCCCTGCGCGCATGCCGGGATCCCGGCACGGCCGAGGACCTGGTCCAGGAAGCCTTCCTGCGCCTCATGCTCGAGATCGGCAGGAACCGCACGCCCGACAACATCCGGGCCTGGCTCTACCGCGTGATCGCCAACCTCGCCGTCTCGCTCGGGCGCCGCGCGACCGTGAGCCAGCGGTTCGCCGGCTCCCTCGGGGGCCACGATCAGCCGCCGACGCCCGAAGCCATCGCGATCGACGACGAGCTTCGGGCCGAGCTCGCCTCGGCGCTCCAGGCGCTGCCCGACCGAGCGCGAACGGCATTGCTGCTTGCAGCGAGCGGGTACTCCGGTGCCGAGATCGCGGCGGCCATCGGCCGCTCGGACTGCGCGACACGCACGCTGATGTGCAGGGCCCGGCTCGAGCTCCGGGATCGCCTGGTCGCGGGACCCACCGGATCGCGTCCGACCGTCGGGGCCGTCGGGGCCCCGTACGCCGTCAGGCCGCGGGGATCCGCTGTCCTCGCGCAGCTCATGTCGGGGAGCGCGAGCTGATCCCGCTGCGACGACGCCGGGTGCCGCCTACTCGGGCCCTGCTTGCGGGAGTTGATACTCTTGACCCCCTATTCCCGATGGCTGCGTGCGCGTCCCCGGCGACCCAGCGCGGCTCGATGGCTGCGTGCGCGTCCCCGGCGCTATGACGACGATTGCTTCTTCGCGCGTCGCCGAACCCGCCGTGCCACGGCCGTCGCCGCCAGGCTCACGAGCACGCTCGTCAGCACCGGCTGCCACGTCGGGGGTCGTCCACGCCGCATTTCCTCGGTGTCCATGAAGATGCCGCGACACGTCGGGCAGCGCCAGGCCCCGGAGCGCCGCCCGAACGACTTCATGGCCACCCCGTCCTTGGGGCACGTCCACGCGGTGCCTGTCTCGTCCGCCATCAACCTCTCCCTCCGTTGCGCTTGCTCGCACGGCGAGCCCGATGCACCGCCACGCGTGGCGTCGACCCTACCCGACGTGCACCCGCACCTCGGCGTGCGGGCATGCCGTGGCGGCACGGTACCGTGGCCGGGTGCGCCTGGGAAGTCCTTGACAGGCGCGAGGCGTGTCGCACGGTCTGCGCACCGCGCGCCTGGCCGCATGGCACCATCGTGTGGTCGCCGGTCCACGGCCATGCCAGGCAGATGCAGCGCGGAGGTCCACGGACAGCACCATGTCAGGTCCAGTGCTTGCCCACCTGCCGACCCGCCTCGAGCCGGCCGATCGCCTCGGGGCGGCGCTCGGACTTCCGCCGGGGCGCCTCTGGGTCAAGCGCGACGACTGCACCGGGCTCGCAACCGGCGGGAACAAGGCCCGAAAGCTGGAGCTCCTCGTCGCCGACGC
>JADGQG010000207.1 GCA_017882025.1 Chloroflexota bacterium | reverse complement strand
GGGTCGGGGTCGGGGTCGGGGCACGGTTGCGCAGCAGGCCGCGGTCGTCCACGATGCGCCGGTGACCAAGACACGGCGCACCCTCGTCGATCTCCTGGAGGGGGCCGCGGCCCGGTACGGCGATCGCACGGCGCTCGGGATCCGGCGGGACGACGGCACGATCCAGGCGTGGAGCTATCGCGAGCTCGATCGGCGGAGTCGGCTGGCGGCGTGGCGGCTGCGCTCCCGTGGGCTCCATCCCGGCGACCGCCTGCTGACGTGGTCGACGTCGTGCCCGGAGCTGGCCGCCGTCTACTTCGGGGCGATGCGGGCGGGCCTGATCCTCGTGCCGCTGGACCTGCGGATGGCCCCGACCACGATCCGGCGAATCGCCGACCGATCTGGGGCGAGGCAGCTCGCCATCGGCACGGGACGCGACGCCCCAGATCCGGCGGAGTCCGACCTCGACCACCTGCCCACCGCCGCGATCGACGACCTGTGCGCCGAGCCGGGTGCCGGCTTCCCCGCCGACTGGGAGACAACGCTGGGCTCCTGGATGCGCCCCGCCCCGGAAGATCCCTACCTGCTCGTCTTCACTTCGGGCACGACCGGCACGCCCAAGGGCGTGGTGCTGGCCCACGAGAACACGATCGCGGGCGTCGACGGGTTCCACCAGATCGTGCCGGCCATGGAATACCGCGTCGTGTCCGTCCTCCCGCTGGCCCATCTCTTCGAGCAGGCGATCGGGCTGTACTTCATCCTCGATCTCGGTGCCCGGATCCTCTACGTCCGGACCCGCAACCCGCGGGTCGTGTTCGAGTCGATCCGTGACCATCAGACCACGGCGATGATCGTCGTCCCGCAGATCCTGGAGCTCTTCTGGTCCGCCCTTGAGCGGGAAGTCGAGAAGCAGGGCCAGGCCGCGTCGTTCCAGCGCGCCCGGGCGGTCGCCCGCCGGCTGCCGATGGCCGCCCGCCGCTGGATGTTCCGGCGGATCCATCGGCAGCTCGGCGGCGGCCTCCGGCTCCTCGTTTCGGCGGGAGCCTTTCTCCCGCCGGCCCTTCAGCAGCAATGGGAGGACATCGGGATCGTCGTCATGCAGGGGTACGGCGCAACCGAGACCGGCTCCGGGGCGTGCACGACCTGGCGGGATCATCCCCTGGGCACGGTTGGTCGCCCCGTCCCCGGGATGGAGATGCGCATCGCCCAGGATGGCGAGATCCTGTTCCGGGGTCCCAGCGTGACCCGGGGGTACTGGGAGGACGCGGCGGCAACCGCGGCTGCGTTCACCGACGACGGCTTCTACCGCTCGGGCGACCTGGGCCGGCTCGACGGACACGGCCGGCTCGTCCTCCATGGTCGGAAGCGGGACATCATCGTGTTGCCCAGCGGCCTGAATGTCTTCCCCGAGGACATCGAGAACGCGCTCCGCGTTGCCGGCATCCGCGACTCGATTGCCCTCGAGACGGAGCCTGGACGGATCGAGGCGATCATCCTCGCTCCGGTCGCCGCGCAGCGGCTCGCGGAGGGCAGCGTCGCCGCGCAGCCGACCGGGGCGTTCGGCGACGACGGCGACATCGCGCGCATCCGGGCCGAGGTCGACGCCGCTGTGAAGGCCGCGAACGCGACGCTCGCGGTCCAGGCGAGGATCGCCGCGTGGCGGTTCTGGCCGGATGTCGACTTCCCACGCACGCTCACGCTCAAGGTGAAGCGCGACCAGGTCCGCGCCTGGGCGGCCGTGTCCGCGCCGCTCCCGGTCACGGAGGGGTCGTAGCCCGGGGGTGCAGGGGAGAGTGACAGACTGCGCACTTCACCCGCGCGGGATCGGCACCTCCGACCCCACCGACGCAAGCGCTGCCGCGACGTTCGGCGTCTTCGGGTCCGGCGACGAGGCCGGCGACCACGGGTAGAAGACGAGCGTGGAGCCCACCTGGCGCAGGACGAAGCGGACGTCGGGCGGGAACTGGACCCGCCCCGGGCCGCTCGTGATGTAGGCGGCAAGGTCGCGACCGCCGTCCGCCGCGAGGGCAGGATCCGGGAACTCGTAGATCACGAAGTAACCGCCGGCCGGGTCGACCGGGAGCACGGCGTGAAACGGCCAGCGCGCGACCCCGGCGAACGACGGGGGCTCGGCCGGACGGATCGCGGTGAGCGTCGACTCGAGCACCAGCCCGTTGGCGCGCAGGGCGCCGTCCAGCTGCGCGAGGGTCGTCTGAACGGCGATGGAGACCGTCGGCTGCGCGGTCGGGAACGGCTCGGCGGTGCGGTCGGCCGGGGTCGCGCCGCCGCACGCGGCCAGGAGACCACCGGCGGCGAGGGAGGCAGCGACCAGCGTCCGGCCCGCCGTGTGCGTGCCGCCGAGCAGCCGCGGACCCGTCACCCCGGCGGCCACTGCATCGCCCGGCCGCCCAGCAGGTGCACATGGAGGTGGCCGACGGTCTGCCCGCCGTCGACACCTGCGTTGACGACGAGCCGGAAGCCGCCGTCGGCGATTCCCTCGGAACGCGCCAACGCTGCCGCGGTCGCCAGGAGCCGCGCGGCGATGGGCGCGTCGACCTCGGCGAGGTCGAGGGCAGATTCGATGTGTGCCCGCGGCATGAGCAGCAGGTGAACCGGCGCCACCGGGTGGCGATCCCGGATCGCGACGATCAGCTCGTCTTCGTGGACCTTCGCGGCCGGGATCTCGCCGGCGACGATCCGGCAGAAGAGGCAGTCGGTGCTCACACGGGACCTCCGCTGGACGGGGGGAAGCCAGCCGGCGCGCCTGCCCCGGGACCGAAGCGTACGACGGCATCCTCGATCGGGTCGCCCGGGAGCGTTCCGGGCGAACGCGGGACGAGCTCGAGCAGCCTGCCCACCACGCGCCGCGAGTCGACCGGATCAATCCCGACGATCGCGACGCGCGCCAGCTCGCCGGCGAGGAGGCCCGGGCCGGCGAATGACGCCGCGCGCGCCTCCGCGCGCACCAGGACATGATCCTCCCCGTGCCCGATCCAGCCGCCCGCCGGGTCGGCCTGCTCGAAGAGCACGCGCCGCTCGGCCCCGACCGCGCGGGCGGCGAAACGCCGCTGCGCCGAGGCAGCCAGCGCCAGGAGCTGCGTCGCCCGCGCCCGCCGCGCAGGCTCCGGCACGTGGCCGGCCATCCGCGTGGCAGGCGTGCCGGGTCGTTCCGAATAGCGGAAGACGTGGATCCCGGCGAGCTCCAGCGACTGGACGAGCGCGAGCGAGCGGGCCCAGGCCGCGTCGTCCTCGGTCGGGAAGCCCACGATCA
>JADGQG010000064.1 GCA_017882025.1 Chloroflexota bacterium | reverse complement strand
GCGGTCTTGAAAACCGCAGGGCCTCGCGGCCCCGTGGGTTCGAATCCCACCCTCTCCGCCAGATCCTGAGAACGACTTCGGGTCAAGGCGTCATCCAGGGCTTGCTCGCGCGACCCAGCGTGACTTCCCGCGAGACCCGGCGTGACACCCTCGCGGCGCTCCGCCACCACGCCGATCGTCCTCCATTTCCCCGACAATCACCCTGCCCATGGTCCGCCTGCCCGCCTTTGACATCTACGTGGAGCTCGGTCTCGACTCGTCGGTCGATCGAGCGCAGATCCGGGCCGCCTACCGGAAGGCAGCAAAGGCGGCGCATCCGGACGTCTCCGACGTGACCGGCTCGACGGCGCGCATGGCCCGCATCAATGCCGCCCGCGACGTGCTCCTGGATTTGGACCGTCGGGCCGAGTACGACCGCCAGCACGGCCTCCTCTCGCGCTCGCCCGTCGGCGGCGCCCCGAGGACGGCTCGCACACGGACGGGCGCACGACGTCCGGCCCCGCCGGCCGCGCGTGGCGGCGACGCTACATACCGCCCTGCGGCCACGCGTGCCCGGCGCGGCTCGCCGACCGCCGAATGCCCGGTCTGCCCCTGGCCTGACCCGGCTTCCTTCGGGCACTGCGCGCTGGGCCACGAGGGCATGGCACCTCGGTTCGGTGGTCCTCGACGGTTCCGCCTCGACCCGGCCGAACATGGGGCCGGTGTGCCCTTTCGATCGGCCCGGGCGGCCCGCGACCATGCGCGCACCTGCTCGTGGTTCGCCGGCACGCTCGCCGGCGGGCTGCGACCAATTGCGCTCACAGGGTGGGGCGAGCGCGCCGAGTTCCCCGCGGTCGGGCGCATCCGCCAGCGCGACGGCGTCGCCCTGGACCCGGAGATCGTGGCCATGCTGGCGGCCTACGCGGACGAGGCCGCTGTGCGCGACGCGCTTGCCTACGCGGTCGCGGGTCGCGTGGTCCTCCTGGCGCAGTACGGCGACCGGGTGCGGTCCGTCGTGTGCGGCCGGCACGCCTATGCCGTCGAGGTGACCGTCAGCGCCTCCGGCTCGGGAATCCCGCTCCGGGCGTCATGTTCGTGCCCAAGCTGGCGTCCCTACTGCAAGCACATCCTGTCCACGTGGCTGGTGTGGCATTACACACAACAGGGTCGCGCTTGACCGTTTCGGCAGAGGCCCCGTAGACTGCCGACAACTGAAGACGTGGGCTGTGAACGGGACGAGTACCCGTCGTGCGCCGGCAGAGAGACCCGGCGGCCGGTGGAAGACCGGGGTGGCGGCGACGGCAAATGGACCCGGGAGCCTCCGGACCGAAGGCGCGGGCAGGGCCGGCGCCAGTAGGCTCCGGCGCAGGGCGCCAGCGATAACGGGCAGCGCCGATCGGACGGACCCGCCGTCCCGTCGGTCACGTGAGCGCGGCAGTGCCGAAGTCGGGTGGCACCGCGGATGGTCAAACCGGCCGTTCGTCCCGAGTGGACGAAGGTCGGTTTTCGTTGTCTCTGGAGGTCCTCGGGACGATGTCCACCCAGCACCCGCTCAGTCTGGGCGAGGTCAAGCGCCTCGCGGGCAGCGCGGACACGATCCGTCTCCGGGCGAGCCGCGATGCCGATCTCGAGACGCCGATCGGCGCGTTCCTCCGCCTCGACGACGGCACGACGCCCGCCTACCTCCTGGAGTCCGTCGAGGGCGGCGAACGGCTGGGCCGCTACAGCTTCCTCGGCATCGGGCCGCGCCGGCTGCTCGACGTGCGCGACGGCATTGCCCGCATCCAGGACCGGCCCGTGGGCGTGACCGCCTACGCGCCCGATCTTCCCGTCACGCAGTTCCCAGCACCGGACCCGCTCGACGCCCTGCGGGCGTTCGTGCCCCGACGGGTCGTCGAGCCCGGGGACGGGATGCCGCGGTTCACGGGCGGCGCGGTGGGCGCCCTCGCCTACGACGCGGTCTCCGTCTTCGAGCCGACCGTCCCGCTCCCGCGGGCCGACCCGGTCGGGGTCCCCCTTGCCAGCTTCATCGAGACGGACCTCGTCCTCGTCTTCGACCACCTGACCCACGAGCTGAGCGCGATCGCCTCCCTCCACACCGACGCGGCGCGCCTCGAGGAGCGCTACCGCATCGCCGAACGGGCCATCTTCGAGGCACTCGAACGGACGGCCCGGCCTTCCGCGGCGGAGATCGCGAGCGCCGCCACGCTGGGTGGCATCGCCGGGTCTGGTGCCGCCGCGTCGGGCGGCCGCCGCGGGTCGGCGTCCGTGATCGCGCCGGCAGCCGCGCCGGACGTGCCCCTGACGAGCCTGGGCCGGGACGCATTCGAGGCCGCGGTCCGGGCCGCCAAGGACGCGATCGCGGCCGGCGAGGCGATCCAGGTGGTGCTCGCGCGGCGAGAGACAAGGGCGTTGCCGGCCGGTCCGGACGGGCGTCCCATTGACGGGATCGGCCTCTACCGCGCGCTCAGACGCGTCAACCCCAGCCCGTACCTGTTCTTCGTCCGGACGCCCTCGTTCGAGGTGGTGGGCGCCAGCCCTGAGCTGCTCCTCCAGGTGGAGGGCGACCGGATGACCACCCACCCGATCGCCGGCACGCGGCCCCGCGGCGCCACCCCGGCCGACGACGCGCGCCTCGCGGAAGAGCTCGCGGCGGACCCAAAGGAGCGTGCCGAGCACGTCATGCTCGTGGACCTCGGCCGCAATGACCTGGGCCGGGTTGCGCGGCCCGGCACCGTCCGCGTCTCGAAGTACATGGAGGTGGAGCGCTACAGCCACGTGCTGCACCTCGTCAGCCACGTCGAGGGCCGGCTGGCCCCGGGACTCGACGCGCTCGACGCGCTGCGCAGCGTCTTCCCCGCAGGAACCCTGTCCGGCGCCCCGAAGGTCCGCGCGATGCAGCTCATCGCCGCCGCCGAGCGGGAGCGGCGCGGCCTCTATGGCGGAGCGATCGGCTACCTCGGCTACGACGGCAACCTGGACACCGCGATCGCCATCCGGAGCGCCGTGCTCAAGGACGGGGTGGCGCATCTCCACGCGGGTGCCGGGATCGTGGCGGGAAGCGTGCCGGAACGCGAGTTCGAGGAGACCGAGCACAAGGCGGCCGCGCTGCGCCGCGCGCTCGAGCTCGCGGCCGGCGCGGGACGGGGAACGGCCGCGCCCGATCCGGCTGGGGCCGACGCGGCAGCCGCCAACTCGGCGGGTGCCGACCCGGCCGGCCCTCCCGACCCGACGGGCTCCACCGTGGCGGGGGGGTCGCGGTGATCCTCGTTGTCGACAACTACGACAGCTTCACCTACAACCTGGTCCAGGCCCTCCAGGTCGCGGGCGCGGCCGTCCGCGTCGTGCGCAACGACGCGATCGACGTGGCGGGACTCGCCGCTCTGGCGGACGAGCCCCATGCGAACCTCCGTGGAATCGTGATCTCGCCCGGGCCGTCGGACCCCGCCCACGCCGGCATCTCGGTCCCGGCGGTCCGCTTCGCCGCGGAGCGCCGCATCCCGCTCCTGGGCGTCTGCCTGGGCATGCAATCGATGGCCGCCGCGTTCGGCGCGTCGATCGTGCGTGCCCCGACCCTCGTGCACGGCGAGGCCTCCGCGGTGGAGCACGACGGCGCCGGCCTGCTCGCGGGGATGCCCGTGGCGTTCCGCGCGGCCCGGTACCACTCGCTGTGCGTGGACGCGGCCACGCTGCCGCCAGAGCTGTTCGTGACGGCCCGGAGCACTGACGACGACGTGGTGATGGGGCTCCGGCACGCGACGCTGCCGATGGAGGGCGTGCAGTTCCACCCCGAGTCCGTGCTCACGCTCGACGGTCCGCACCTCCTCGCCAACTTCCTCCGGCTCGCCGGGGAGGGCGACGCGGGCGTCCTCGACGACGCCTCCGGATCCTTCGCTACGAAGGGTTTCGCCGCGGCGCCGGACATGGGGACGACCTCATGAGCGACGCGGTCCGCGCGGCCCTGTCGACCGTGATCGAGGGGGGCACCCTGAACCGGGACCAGGCGCACCGCGCGATGGGCGCGGTGATGGACGGCGAGTCCACGCCCGCGCAGCTTGCCGCGCTCCTCGTGGCCCTCCGAATGCGGGGCGAGACCGTCGACGAGCTGGCCGGCTTCGCGAGCGCCATGCGCGAGCGCGTCGTGCCCGTCGTGGCGCCCGCGGGGGCGATGGACATCGTCGGGACCGGTGGCGACGGATCCGGAACGTTCAACATCTCTACGACCGCCGCGTTCATTGTCGCGGCGGCCGGCGTCCCAGTCGCGAAGCACGGCAACCGCGCGATCACGTCGCGGTCCGGATCCGCTGACGTCCTCGATGCGCTGGGCGTGCGGATCGACCACGATGCGGACTCCGCCGCGGCGGCGCTGCGAAGCGTCGGATTCGCGTTCCTGTTCGCGCCCGGCTTCCACCCGGCAATGCGACACGCGGGTCCGACCCGGCGGGAGATCGGCGTCCGGACGGCGTTCAACCTCCTGGGCCCGCTGACGAACCCTGCCGGCACACGCCGTCAGCTCGTGGGCGTCGGGGACGCCGTGGCGGCACCGAAGCTCGCCGAGGTGCTGCGCCTCCTGGGCACCGAGCGATCGCTGGTCGTCCACGGGGCCGGCGTTGACGAGCTGCCCCTCGACGGCAGCGGCGTCATCCACGACGTCACGCCCGACGGCGTCGAGCGTCGGGGGGTGGACGTGGCGGCGCTCGGGCTGGCGCCGGCCGAGACCGCGCGGCTCGCCGGCGGCTCGCCCGCCGAGAACGCCGCGCTCGTGGACGCGGTCCTCGCCGGGACGGAGCGCGGGCCGCGCCGCGATGTGGTCCTGCTCAACGCCGGAGCGGCGCTCATCGCGGCCGGGCGGGCGATGGACCTGGCCGGAGGAATCGCGCAGGCGAGGGATGTCCTCGATTCCGGGGCCGCCTCCCGGCTGGTGGCGCGGCTGCGCGCGGGGCGACTGGCGGCGGACGCGGCGAAAGGCGCCCCAGCGGCGACGGAGGTTCGAGCATGACGCTGACGCTCACGGTCCCGGCGACGTCCCGCCCACGCACCGCCCAAGGCGGGATCCTCGCGGAGATCGCCGCCCGGCGCGCTCGCGACGTTGCCGCGGAGCTCGGCGACGTGACGTACATGGCACTTGCTCGCGCAGCCGGGTCGGCGCCCGCCCCGCGGCCGATCGCCGAGCGTCTCGCCGCACCGGGCCTGCATCTCATTGCCGAGGTCAAGCGTTCCTCGCCGTCGGCCGGCGCGATCGCCCCCGCGGATGACGTGGTCGTCCGGGCCCGCGCCTACGCGGCCGGCGGCGCGGCGGCGATCTCCGTCCTGTGCGAGCCCCACTGGTTCGGTGGCTCGGTGGCGGACCTCCGGGCCGTGCGCGCCGCCGTTGCCGTCCCGGTCCTCGCGAAGGAGTTCGTGGTCGACCCCCGCCAGCTGCCGGTCCTGCGTGCGGCCGGCGCCGACCTCGTGCTCCTGCTGGCCGCCCTCCACCCGGCGCGTCGCCTGGCGGACCTCGTGCGGCGTGCGTTTGATCTCGAGTTGGAGCCGCTCGTCGAGGTCCACGCGGAGCGCGAGCTCGACGCCGCGCTCGCCAGCGGTGCGCGCCTGATTGGCGTCAACAGTCGCGACCTCCGGACCCTGGTCGTGGACCCCGACCGCCCCATCCGGCTCCGGGAGCTCGTGCCCGCAGATCGGATCGCGGTCGCCGAGTCCGGCGTCCGGGATGCCGGGAGGCTGCGCCGGTGGCGCGCCGCGGGCTACGACGCGGCCCTCGTCGGCGAAGCCCTGATGCGGTCGGCTGACCCGCGCGCGGCCGCCGCCGCGTTCGTCCACGCGGGCGCCGTCCCCGACGATCCGGGCGCCTCGGCCCGGGTCCCGTTCGTGAAGATCTGCGGCGTCGTGGACGCGGCCGGCGTCCAGGCGGCGCTGGCGGCCGGCGCCGATGCCATCGGCCTCAACTTCGTGGCCGGGACGCCCCGCGAGATCTCCGTCGCGGAGGGTGCGGGCCTCGCGCGTTGCGCCCGGGACGCGGCGCCGACCGGCCGTGCCCCGTTGGTGGTGGCGATCACCGTCAACGCAGACGAGGGACTGCTGGCCTCGATCGTCCGGGACGTCGATCCCGATGCCATCCAGTACGCCGGCGGGGAGTCCCCGGAACAGATTGCTGCCTCGCCGCGCCCCGCCTGGGTCGTCGTTCACCTGCCCACGGACGCCGGCGGTGGGGCGGCTGGCCTCGCGGCGAAGATCGTGGCCGACGGGCGGGGATACCTGGCCGCTGGCGCGGCGCGCCTGCTCCTCGACACGGCCGGCGGGAAGCATCCCGGTGGGACCGGCGTGCGGTCGGACGCGGCCATCGCCGCCGCGGTCGCCCGCGAGATCCCCGTCGTCCTCGCGGGCGGGCTCAACCCGGCCAGCGTCGGGGCGGCGCTCCTGCTCGTGCCCGCCGTCGGGGTGGACGTCGCCTCGGGGGTAGAACGGCCCCGAGGCGGCGGGGAGCGCCCCACCAAGGATCCGCTCGCGGTGGCGCTCTTCGCGAAGCGCGCCCGGGCGGCTCGCTTCGACCGGCCCCATGCAACCGCGCGCCCGGAGCCCGTGAACCCGGGTCTCCTCGCCGCCGACGAGGCGGGTCGCTGGGGCGTGGACCGCACGTTCGGGGGGCGCTATGTCCCCGAGACGCTCGTCACCGCGCTCCGCGAGCTCGAAGAGGCCTACGGCGCGCTCCGGCACGACCCGGTCTTCTGGGCGGAGCTGCGCACGCTCCTGGCCACGTACGCGGGCCGGCCGACGCCCCTCTACCGCGCGGACCGGCTCGCCGCGGACGTCCTGGGACGCGCGCGGGAGCTGGACCCGGCGGCCGACCTGCCGGCGAGCCTCCGGATCTACCTCAAGCGCGAGGACCTGGCGCACACGGGCGCCCACAAGATCAACAACGCGCTCGGCCAGGCGCTCCTGACCAGGCGACTGGGCAAGACGCGGGTGATCGCCGAGACCGGCGCGGGTCAGCACGGCGTCGCGACCGCCACGGCCTGCGCGCTCCTCGGCCTTCCCTGCGTCGTGTTCATGGGAGCGGTGGACATCGACCGCCAGCGACCCAACGTCCTCCGGATGGAGGCGCTCGGCGCCGAGGTTCGTCCGGTGACGTCCGGCACGGCGACGCTGAAGGACGCGGTCAACGACGCGATGCGCGACTGGGTCACGAACGTCGCGACGACCCACTACGTTCTGGGCAGCGCGATGGGCCCGCACCCGTACCCGACCCTCGTCCGGGACCTGCAGCGGGTGATCGGCGACGAGGCGGCGGCCCAGCTGCAGGCCGTGGAGGGCAGGCTGCCCGACCTCGTTGCTGCCTGCGTGGGCGGCGGCTCCAACGCGATCGGCCTCTTCTCGCGCTTCATCGGCGAACCGGCCGTCCGACTCGTGGCGGCCGAGGCGGAAGGGGAGGGGATCGCGACGGGTCGACACGCCGCCGCGCTCGCCGGGGGCACGCCGGGCATCCTCCACGGCTCCCGGTCCTACATGCTCCAGGACCGGGACGGACAGGTGACCGAAGCGCACTCGATCTCGGCGGGGCTCGACTACCCGGGGGTCGGGCCGCAGCTTTCCGCGCTCTACGAAGCCGGGCGCCTGGAAGTGGTCTCCACCACCGACGATGACGCCGTGGCCGCGATCCGCGACCTGTCGCGCACGGAAGGGATCCTGCCAGCGCTCGAGCCTGCCCACGCCCTCGCGGCGCTCCCACGGATCCTGCTGGGCCGCACCCGGGGGCCGGGCGGTCCGCGCACGTCCGCGCCGCTTCCCGACGACGCGGTCATCGTCGTGGGTCTCTCCGGCCGCGGCGACAAGGACCTCGCGGCGCTCGAGCGACGGGAGGCAACGGCGTGAGCGCGACCAACGCCGGCCCTGCTGGCATCCCCCGCGCCAGCTCCGCGACGGGGACCCACGCCACGCCAGGCGCGGCGCGCATCCTGGACGCATTCGCGCGGGCAAGCGCCGCGAACCGCGCCGCGCTCATCCCGTACGTCGTGGCCGGGTACCCGGACGCCGCCGGCAGCCTCGCGGCGGCCGTCGCGGCGATCGACGCGGGGGCCGATCTCCTCGAGGTGGGCCTCCCGTACTCGGATCCGCTCGCCGACGGCGCCACGCTCCAGCGGGCGTCAGGCGTGGCACTCCGCGCCGGCGCCACGCTGGAGCGGTCGGTCGCGTTGCTCGCCGAGATCGCGGCGGCCCGGCCGGGCATCCCGCTCGTGCCGATGTGCTATGCGAACCAGCTGCTCGCCGGGGGCGGCGGCGCGACCGCAGCGCGCCGGCTCGCCGACGCGGGCGCATCGGGCGTGATCGTGGCCGACTTGACGCCGGACGAGGGTGCGCCGTTCGAGGCCGCCTGCCGGGATGCCGGCCTCGCGCTGATCTACCTCGTTGCGCCCACCACGCCGGCCGATCGTCGAGCCGCGATCGCGGCCCGGACCGGCGGCTTCCTCTATACGGTCTCGCTCGTCGGAGTCACCGGCGCGAGGACCAGCCTCCCTCCGGAAGTCGGTCGCTACGTCCGGGCCGTGAAGGCGTCGAGCCCCGTGCCCGTAGCGGTGGGGTTCGGGGTCTCTCGGCCGGCACACGTCCGGGCGCTCGTCCGGGCGGGCGCGGACGGGGTCATCGTGGCCTCGGCGCTCATCGACGCGCTCGGCCCGGACGGGCGCGACACCGCGGCCCTCGGGCGCCTGATGGGCCGGTTGCGGGCAGCCGCGGCGCGCTGAACGCCAGGAGGCGGCGCGCCCACCAACCCGGTCCGCACTCCGATGCGGCCGGGGCTCGATGGTCTGCATCTGCCCTCCTCCGGGAGTCCGCGTCCCCGCGACGACGCCCGTGGACTTCGGTCAGAATCCCGCGCATGCCGACGCCCTCACGACTCTGGCTGCCGGGCGTCCACGAGTCGTTCAACATCCAGACCGACCCCGAGACCTATGAGATCGAGAACCGGGCGGTCGACCCGGAGGGGCGGATCGAAGAGGCGATGCGCGCCGTCGCCGACTGGGTGGGGCGCGACGTTCTCGACCTCGGGGCCGGGACGGGCTATCACGTGCCTGGTTTCGCCGCGACCGCCCGGCACGTGTTCGCGGTCGAGCCACACGACCCGTCGCGGCTCCTGGCGATGGACCGGTGCGCGCGGCTCGGCGTCCTGAACGCGTCGGTGCTCGTCGGCTCGGCCGAGTCGATCCCGCTCCGCGACAGCTCGGTCGACATCGTCCACGCGCGGTTCGCGTACTTTTGGGGACCCGGCTCGGATGCCGGGACCGTCGAGGTCGGGCGCGTCCTCCGGCCCGGTGGGACGGCGTTCATTATCGACAACGACCTGCGGAGCGGGACGTTCGCAGCGTGGCTACGGCGTGCCGCCGAGAGTGGCGGCCGCGACCCGGACCAGGTCGAGGGGTTCTGGCGGGACCGGGGGTTCACGCTGACGAGGGTTTCATCCGCGTGGCGATTCGAGCGGCGCAGGGATCTCGAGCGTGTCGTGCGCAACGAGTTCCCGCGGGACCTCGCCGACGAGTTGCTGGCGGAGCACGACGGCCTCGACGTCGACTACCACTACGCGCTCTACTGGCGAACGTTCTGACGGCGTCTGCGTCGCTCGGCTACCTGTTGGCGCCGTTGAGGGCAGAACTGGCCTGATCGCCGTCGACGAGGTCCCGGAGGAGCACATAGAAGATCACATCGATGGGCCGACCTTCGCGGTCCAGGTCCCACGCACGTCGGACACCCTCGCGCACGAAGCCGGCCCGCGTGGCGACGCGCCCGGAGGCGTCGTTCTCGACGTCGGTGTAGAGGTCGAGACGGATGATCTCGGTGGTCGCGATCGTCCAGTCGGTGAGGAGACGGAGCGCCCGAGTTGCGGCGCCGCGGCCGCGAG